>JABMRZ010000234.1 GCA_013202315.1 Candidatus Tariuqbacter arcticus
ATTCTGGCAAGCGAAGCGCATCCAGAATCGGCAAATAAATAATCGTACCAGCCGATTCCGGACAAGCAGGAATGACGAATATGGGTTGGTTTTTGACAAAACTATAATGATACAATATTTCTATTGGCAGGATATTGGAAAATAAAAATAAAGAAGAACCGAACTTCGAGGAGGCGCTGGCGGAAATCGATTCCATCGTGAGTAAATTGGAAGGGGGGCAGTTGACCCTCGATGAATCGCTGGTGATGTTTCAGCGGGGGATGGAATTGATGAGATTCTGCGGTGAGAAGCTGGACGCGGCTGAAAAGAAGTTGAAAATCATAATCGAAGGGGCGGAAGGGGAATTCAAAGTCGAGGACGGCAATGAAGTATAAATATTTGCCCCAGATAGGTTCGCCGGACGATTTGCGGAGACTTTCGCTGGAACAATTGAAGGTGTTAACGGAGGAAATTCGGGATTATATCATCCAGGTGGTGTCGGAGACGGGGGGGCATTTAGCGCCCAGTTTGGGGGTGGTGGAATTGACGGTGGCTCTGCATTATGTGTTCGATTCTCCCAGGGATAAGATTATTTGGGATGTGGGTCATCAGGCTTACGCTCATAAGATAATCACCGGGCGATATGAAGCTTTCCGGACGAATAGATGCTGGGAGGGGATTTCCGGTTTCCCCAGTCCGAAGGAATCGCCGTATGACGCATTCGGCACCGGGCACGCTTCAACTTCGATTTCAGCGGGATTCGGGATAGTGTGCGCGCGTGATGCGACGGGGGAGGATTACAAGGTGATTTCGGTCATTGGGGACGGTTCGATGACCGGGGGGCTGGCGTTCGAAGGGTTGAACAACGCCGGGGCTTCAGGGAAGGATTTCATCGTCATTCTGAATGATAATATGATGTCGATTTCACCCAGCGTGGGGGCTATTCATAATTATTTGACTATGATAATGACTCATCCCGCTTTGAAGCGGATGAAGGATGAGATTTGGGACATAACCGGCAGGCTGCCTTCGGGGGAATTAATCCAGAAGGCTGTGGGGCGGATTGACACCGGATTGAAGTCGATTGTAACCCCTGGAGCGTTGTTCGAAGGGATGGGGTTTCGCTATTTAGGACCAGCTAATGGGCATAATTTAGAAAGTATGCTGAAGATTCTGCGGCAGGTTAAGGAACACGATGGACCGATTATGCTGCATGTGATAACTCAGAAGGGGCGGGGGTACAAGTTTGCGGAGGAAGACGCCACTCAATTTCACGGTCTGGACGCATTCGACAAGGATACCGGGACGGTGAACGGTTCGGGGAGGGAGATACGGAGTTACACTTCGGTTTTCGGCAAGGCGATGGTGGAATTGGCGGAGAATGACGATAGAATAGTCGGGATAACCGCGGCGATGGCTGAAGGGACGGGATTAAATTTAATGCGAGACAAATTTCCCGACAGAGTATATGATGTTGGAATAGCGGAGGGGCACGCGGTAACTTTCGCGGCGGGGTTGGCTTCGCAGGGGATGAGACCGGTGGCGGCGATATATTCGACTTTCCTGCAGCGGGCGCTCGACCAGGTTATACATGATGTAGCGATACAGAAACTGCCGGTGATTTTCGCTATAGACCGGGGGGGTGTAGTGGGCGAAGATGGGCCTACGCATCACGGATGTTTCGATATATCATATTTGCGGCAGATTCCGAATATGGCGATTATGGTTCCGCGGGACGAAGCTGAATTGCGGGATATGTTATATACAGCCACTCGATACAGCGGGGGTCCAGTTGCAATCAGGTATCCTCGGGGGGCGGGAGTTGGTGTTCCGACGGATGAGGGATTCCGCGAAATCGCTTGGGGGAAAGGAGAGATATTGCGTGAGGGGCGGGAAATCGCCATTTTAGGGGTGGGACCGGCGCTGTATGAATGTATGAAAGTAGCGGAAATCCTCGCTGAAGAGGATTTCAATCCTACTATCACAGATATGAAGTTCGTCAAGCCTTTTGATGTTGGATTATTGAAGGAAACCGCCGGGTCGCACCGGACGATTGTTACGGTGGAGGAAAACGCCATCGAAGGGGGTTTCGGCAGCCGGGTGTTAGAATTCGTGTCTGCGCTGGATTATCATAACCGGGTATTGAGGCTGGGGATTCCCGATAGGTTCATCGAGCATGGCCCGCGGAAGCATCTTTTAAAGAATTTGGGTTTGACGGCGGAAGGGATAGTCGATTCGGTCAGGAAGTTTGTGGGGAGTGAGAAGTTGGTGCATTGATTAAGTGTCAAGTATCAAGTATCAAGTGTCAAGTATCAAGTGTCAAGTGTCAAGTATCAAGTATCAAGTGTCAAGTGCCAAGTATCAAGTGTCAAGTGCCAAGAATCAAGTGCCAAGTGTGAAAGTTTTTCGTTTGTCTTTGATGCTTCATCACAAGCGGTGTGTCTGATAATGTTGAATTCTCGGAAACATTATAGCTTTATCCTATAGAATTTTGTTATCTGTTTGTTTGTTTGGAGGTTAGATTCACTGGCTATTAAGGATATTTAAATCCTTATACATCCCTAACCCAGACGAGCCGGAACCAAAAAGGGAAAAATTATGAATACTGAATGAAATACTCTAATTCCCTATAAAATATATTTATACACAATTTTCTACCAGAAAAAACACGAATTTCAGGATTAAGGTACTACGCCTCGTCCGGGACTGCGCCCGGAAGCGGTGGCTTCGCAGTTAGACACTGGA
>JABMRZ010000235.1 GCA_013202315.1 Candidatus Tariuqbacter arcticus
GAGTTGGGAATTGGGAAGTGGGAAGTGGGAATTGGGAATTGGGAAATGGGAGTTGGGAATTGGGAAGTGGGAAATGGGAAGTGGGAAGTGGGAATTGGGAATTGGGAATTATATTCTTAGGATATTATCACGAAAGATAACTGTGCTGCATTACATCAAATCCGATCAAATCCTTGTACACTTCATTCATTTCCCGCATCATATTGTCGATGTGGAAGCGCGCTTTGGCGCTGTGGTAACCCGCTTCGCCGAGGGATTTTGCATATTGAGGGTTTTGCAGAAGTCTGAGGATGGTTTCGGATAATTCATCGACGGAGCCGGGTTCGACGACTAATCCGGTAACCTCATTTTCCACGATTTCCGGCAGTCCGCCGGTGCGGGTTACGATGACCGGCTTTTTTTGCGCTAACGCTTCCGCCGCCGCCATTCCCAGCGGTTCCATCATAGAGGGAATAACTACAATATCGAAGGAAGCAATCCAATTCTGCGGATTGTCCACGAAGCCGATGAAGTTAACCCTATCGCCGATTTCCAGTTCTTCCGCCAGTTCTTTCATTTTTTCAAGATATCTTCCGCCCTGACTGAAGTCTTTACCGACTAAAACGGCATTGAAGCGGGGGAACTGGCGGGCGACTTGTTGGAGAGCCCGCAGTAATATTGGCACTCCTTTAATTTCGGCAATCTGCCCGATGAAGCCTATGATGGGATAATCGCTCTTTATATCGGAAACCGGCTGAGCCTGTTCGAACCACCATCCCCAAATCCCCATATACACCCGACGGAGTTTATCTTCAGGGAATCCCCTTTCGAGCATCCATTTTTTAACCGCTTCCGAATGAACTAAGATGATGTCGGCGAAGTTTATCAACATTCTCTTGGGGAAGCTGTATTCTATCATATCGCGGATATCGGCGATGAAAGGTGTTCCGCTAATCTTCGCCGCAGCCGCTGAAGCGATGGATGAAGTGATGGCGTTGCCGTGGATTAACTTGATATTGTGCCGGCGGATGATTTTAAGCAGGAACAGGGTGTTGCCAAGATAATTGAGCATACTGCGCGGGCGGATGGTGCGGACATAGTGAGTGACGCCTCGTTCTTTCAACAGTTTCGGCAATTGATCGCCCGTCCCGCAGACCACCACCGGTACGACCTTATAGCGGTCCAGGCAGTCGAGGATGGATAATAGCCTCAATTCCGCTCCGCCGGTGAAGCCGACCGGGTCGGTGAATAATATACCGGGCTTCGCTGTCATTTAATCCTGTTCACCTTTCTTTAAGAGCGCGGTGGTAAATTCCTTGACGCTTGCTAAGAATCGTCGGTTGAAGATGAATTGCGTTCCCGCATAAACCGCATAAAAAAGAGCAATCCTCAATAGCAGCATTTCGTTCGGGAGGGAGAAAATCGCTCCACATCCCGCGATTATCGAAATAATATGCGGGATGAAGATTTTAATGATTCCCCAGAACTTCATTTCCATCAATTTGGCGGCGAGGAAGAAACTCATAACGGTCATCGCCAACAATCCAAAGGTGAATAGAATCGCCACCGCTTCCATTTTGTCAAAGCGTAAGACGAAAGGCAATGCCAGCAGGCAGAATAACAATTTGCCGGCTGAGAGAAAGGTGAAATATTTCGGTTTGCCTTTGGAGAGGAATACTTCGGTGTTGAGAGCTCCGATAGCACGGCTGAAGCCGTAGAAGACGAATATTTTCAGCGCCAGCGCCGCATCATCCCATTTATTGTTGTAGAGCCAATGAAGTAAATCTCCGCCGAAGAGGTATATCCCCGCCGAGACCGGGATGATAATCAATGCGAAGAGGGCGAGTCCCAGCGAATAAGTTCGGATGAATTTCTGCTTTTCATCCTGCATCGAAGAGAGTGTGGGCAGGATGAGCTGATTGCTGATTAAGACCAAATTATTGGGCAGCAGGTTCGCCAATTGCAAAGAGAAGGAGTAATAGCCAAGTTGTTCGATGATGAAGTGTGTTCCCACTATGAATCGGTCGACCAGAGTATAAAGGAAGCCGAATGTGGAACCGATAGAAACTTGGACGCCGAATTTCAGCAGCCGTTTCCACACAGCGAAATCTACTTGCGGCTTGAACTTGAATCCGACCGTTATCCAGTATGCGGTGGTACGTATGAATTCAGTGGACAGTATACCGTATATAAAACTCCATACGCCGAATCCCTGCCAGGCGAGGAAAACAGACAGCCCGCTTCCGACAGTCACCGATAGTATTTCGGGGAGCGCCTTTTTCCTGAACCGCAGGTTCCGCTGAAGGTAGACCGCCGGCAGTATTCCAAATGACGACAAGGGCGCCATCAACCCCAGCACCTTGACGATGGGGACTACCGATTCATTTGCAGCCAGCCGTCCATATACGGGTGCAATCAGAAAGATTACGAAAAACACCAATACCCCGAAAAACGGCAGCATAACGGCTGAATTCCTGAAGGCGCGGTCGACATCGTCGCGAATCTGAATCAGCGCCGGTGTTAAACCTATTTCCCTCAGCATAATCAAACCGTTGACCAGCACCATCGCCAAAGCGAAAGCGCCGAAATCTTCCGGTTCCAGAAGCTTGCCGAGGATAAGGAAGGTCGCAGCCTGCAGGATGCGAGCCCCGCCCACATAAATCGACACCCAGAGGAAACCCTTCGCCGTCTTTTGTCTCACTTCATCATTCAACATAAGCGTTTAAGATAATCAATTTTCAGACATTATGCAAGCCAAGCGCAATTTACTTTGAACATAGGCTGTAGGCTATGGGCTATGGGCTATGGGCTGTAGGCTGTCGGCTGTAGTATATGGGATATGGTATATGGTATA
>JABMRZ010000236.1 GCA_013202315.1 Candidatus Tariuqbacter arcticus
CGATTCCGGACAAGCCGGAATGACACAAAATGGAGGCAATAGTTGATTAAATCCCGGTTTGGGAGAGACCGAGCCACCACTTGATTAAGAGTGTCGATTGCGGAGAGTCGACAGCACAGGGGAATACGTAGGAACGCAGATCTGCGTTCCCTACAATGCGTTTCACTTGTCACTTCGTAAGTTATTAAGTATTATAATATTAACCAGTTTTTTACCAGAAAAAACACGAATATCAGAATTTAGATACTAAAAATGTATAATCCGAAAGACCAATGACTTTTGACTTGTTCAACTGCCCCGCAGGGGCCACATCTTCCGGGTGAAATCTCGGACAGGGCGCAGAGACTCAACAAAGCAGTCTAATTCGCCCCTGTCATATTCATAATTATCAAACATCACAGGATCGAGCGATATGGTTATAAATAAATTACGGGAAGACCGAATCGCCAAAGTTCAAGCCTTCCGTCAGATGGGAATCGACCCCTATCCCTACCGTTTTGAGGTCACCTATTCTTCTGCTGATATCGTTAATAATTTCAATGAATTAGCGGATATAACTGTGGTTAAAGCCGCCGGCAGGCTCCGCTTGATCAGGCGGATGGGAAAAGCTTCATTCGCCGACCTCCACGACGCCGCCGGTAAAATCCAATTATATTTCCGCCGAGACGATGTCGGAGTCGATGCTTACAAAGCTTTCAGACTGCTCGATTTGGGAGACATCATCGGCGTCGAAGGCGTCCCGTTCCGCACTAAAACCGGCGAAATTACGATTAAAGTCAGCTCATTTGAAATCCTCTGCAAATCCATCCGCCCTCTATCAGATAAATGGCGAGGGCTGCGAAACCGTGAAACGCGCTACCGCCAGCGCTATCTTGACCTGATAATGAACCCCGAAGTCGAAAAGGTCTTCCAAATCAGGACCCGGATGATGAGCTTCTTTCGGAATTATCTCAATAACAGGGATTTCATCGAAGTGGAAACGCCCATCCTGCAGCCACTTTACGGGGGAGCCTTGGCGCGTCCTTTCATCACGCATCATAATACATTGGATATGGATTTGTATCTTCGCATAGCGGATGAGCTTTATTTGAAACGGTTGATTATTGGGGGGATGGAACGGGTTTACGAAGTGTGCAAAGACTTCCGCAACGAGGGAATGGACCGGCTGCACAACCCGGAATTCACTATGATCGAACTCTATCAATCCTTCGCCGACTATTTCGATATGATGGAACTATTGGAAAATATGCTGTCTGCAATGGCGGAGGAATTATTGAAGGGCACGAAACTTAAATATCAAGGCGTTGAAATCGATTTAACCCCTCCCTGGCGGCGAGAGTCGTATTACGATTTAGTGAAGCGATATTCCGGTTGGAATCTGATGGAAATGTCCGATGCGGAACTGGCAGCCGCCGCCGCCGAAATCGCGCCTGAGGATAACCACTCTGCAAAAAATCGCGGCAGACTAATCGATTTCATCTTCTCGGAGAAAGTCGAACCGCATTTAATCGGACCCCTCTTCGTCACCGATTTCCCTCTGGAAATATCGCCATTGAGTAAAGCGCACCGCTCCGAGGCGGGCGTCACCGAACGCTTTGAACTATACCTGTTCGGCCGGGAGGTCGCAAACGCCTTCAGCGAACTGAACGACCCTTTGGAACAGCGCCGCCGATTTGAACAACAGGTCAGGTGGAGTGAATCGGGCGATATGGAGACGCAGCCAATGGACGAGGATTTCCTGCGCGCTTTGGAATTCGGGATGCCCCCCACCGGGGGAATGGGAATCGGCTTCGACCGGCTGGTAATGTTCTTCACCGATCAGCCTTCAATCAGAGATGTGATTTTATTCCCCCAACTGAGGCCGGAAGAGATGTCCCGGACGGATGATATTGACGAAGAGGAGGAATGAAGTATTAATTGTCATTTGTCATTTGTGTTTAGTTGAAATCTGGGTGGGTTAAGAACCCGGGCTACTTCTTCCGGCTTACAGTTATAACTATGCCTTCAGTTTTGCTTTGTCCTGAATCACTCAGGAATATGAACTCGGTATCATCGAATATTCGTTCACATTCATTCATTATGGGTTCTATATCATCCAGTTGGAGTTTAGATTTCGACCAGGCTTCGTCTTCAATATCGGGCACCAGATCCTTCCCTTTGCCGTAATGGAGGGAATGGCTGAGCACATTTGCGATATGGACTAAGGCAGTTTCCAGTTTATATTCCCGGGCTTCATACGGCGTGTGATGACACTGCATTACCGTCTGGATTATGTTTGGCAGCTTCCACCGTTCGGCGAACACTTTTCCGGCGTTTACATGAGTATAGCCTAAGATATCCTTTTCCAATTCCACCGACTCTACGCCACCGCGCTGTTTATCCTTTTCGACTTTAAAATAGTCTTCGGGGCAGAAACTTGCTATGATGATTTTACCGAAATCGTGCAGAATCGCCGCGGTGAATATTTCATCCAGATTCTTCAAGCCCATTTTTTTACCGATAATACGGGTGAGTATTCCTGCGCCCAGACAATGCGCCCAAATGCTTTTGATAATATACCGAACCGGATTCTGGTCGGCTTTGAACATACTAATGATGGAGAAGATGAGTATTAAATCCGCCGCGGTCTGCATACCGATTAAAGATACCACATTTTCGATACTCCCCACTTTTTGCGGGAACTTATAAAAGGGGGAATTCACCAGATCGATAATCTTCTGAACGAACACCTGTTCTCCCGCCAATGACTTACCAAAACTCTGGGCGGTAGTGCGAGGGTCGTTTATCATCTTGCTTAATTGTTGATACAACGCCGGCGGCGGGGGCAGTTCTTTCAAGCGCGATACTAAAGTCAACTGACTTTTAGTTAAGATATCTCCACTTCGGAGCGCCCTGCCAATGATTATCTTTTTACTGACTCGCAGCGTTTCTCGCATAACTTCACTTTCAGAGGCTAAATGAAACCGCGCTTCGATTTCGCTTTCCAACAATTTAAGCGATTCCGTGTCGAAGTTCTGCAGTTCTTCAGGCAATTCCCGTCCTTCCACGAAGATATGCTTGATCCTTCGCCTGCTTAAGCTTTCGATATGACCCTGCTGCAGTTCTGTGCCCTTTGCGAAGAGCAATTTCCCTTCGGGGTCCCGGACATCTCGGGCTAAAACATCGCCGCTGGCGACATCTTTGATTAGTATTTTTTTCACTTATCTTCACCGACATTTAAATTGCGATTTCCCCCACACATTATTAATATAGTAAAAAGTCAACTTAAATGCAATAGGTTAAATTTCTTGACTTTTTAAGTTGGCAAGCTTAACTTTTAATATAATCATTATTCATACTAAAACAAGCTTCGACTGAAAACCAACAACCGACTGTTGACAACCGTTCACGGTTATGATCAGACTCAAACCCTTTAAATATTATCGTTCCCGGCTGAATCTTCTGCTGCTGGCGATTTTTCTCTGGCTGTTTGTGGTGACCGGCAGGGAATATGAAGCCGCCACCGACATCCCTTTGGTGGTGAAAAATATCAGTTCCGATAAAATCCTCATAAGCGATCCGCCGGATAAGGTAGAGGTGCGTTTTAAAGGCATCGGCAGGTCTCTAATCGTATTGAACACCTTTTTTAATCCGCAATATCAGCTCGATTTATCAGCGGTGAAATACTACAGTGAGATTTCCTTGTCGGCAACTTCGGTCGATGTTCCTTCCGGTCTCCAGATTGAGCCGATTGAAATCATCAATCCCACCAAAGTCAGAATCACTTTGGATGACCGTTCCGAAAAGGAATTGGTGATAACCCCGAGTGTGTCTCTCGGAATTAGACCCGGCTTCGTTCTGGTGGGCGATTTGACTATAGAACCCGATTCAGTATTGGTATCCGGGCCTCGTTCGGTGATTAAAGAGCTGAAATACCTTACCACCGAAGAAAGAATCTATGAGGATTTGCATCGAAACCTGGATGATGAAATCGGCATACACCTTCCTAATCCAAAACTCACCCCCTCACTCGAAGTTGTTACCTTGACGGCTGTAATCGAAAGACTGACCGAAGTTGATTTCCGTAACATACCAATCGCTGTTAGAAATCCGCCGCAAAGGTTCAGCGTCGATCTCGAACCGCCCACCGTTTCGGTTAAAGTCAGCGGGGCTATGAGTTTAATCAAGAATCTCACCCCTGAAGAAATCATCGCCGAAGTCGATTTCCCCCGCCGATGGAACAGCGATAATAATGTTGTCATTCCCATAATAACTCTTCCGGAAGGGTTGGAACTGGTGAATTGTCAGCCGGACACCATATATGTTACGCTTGAGGAAAGATAAGTCAGGCGCATATGCTGAATGATGAATGATGAATTCCGAAGGATTAATGGTTGGTTGAGAACTCCTCCTACACTCTACTCTAAATCCTGAATCCTAAACCCTAAATCTTAACCCGGACGAGCCGGAACCAAATACGAAAATCGAAATCCGAAAACCGAAAAAAATTCAAAACTCAAAATTCAAAATTCAAAA
>JABMRZ010000001.1 GCA_013202315.1 Candidatus Tariuqbacter arcticus
GCGAGAGGCGTCTTCACTGCCCTTCAGTCTTTTATCCAAAAATATCAACGCGACCCCCATGCCAATGAAAAACCACATTCGGCTCGATTCACTGTAGTTGAAATCGATGAATCCATGTATCCAGAAGGTAATGATTGCGCAGAATAAAGCAGTGCCAACCACTCTTATTGTCCTGTTCCGAGTTGAAATCAATAGCTTCCCCATCTTCCAGACGAATAATATGAAAAAGAGGTGCAGCAGACATATACCTATAATGCCCATATCGGTGTAGGTGTAAATCCAATAGGAATGTGGATGCGCATACCAGAAGGGATATTTGACGGAAGTATAAGCATAATATTCGGGATAAAGAGCCTTATAACCAGCCAGCCCCAAACCCATAAGATGATTACCGTAATCCATCAGCATCTCCGCAGCGTAGCCCCATTGATCCAGCCGGAAGTTCAGGGTAGGATAGGATTCAAGCAAGGTCTGCATCGCTGGCGCATTAAAAAGAGTGCCAACCGGAAAAAATAACAGCGGTATTAAGGGAATGACCATTACCAACACTGTTATCGTAAGTAATAATACAACTTTTATAAATCGCTTCTTCCACCTCCTGTCACGAAAATCAAGCATAAGTAAAAACAATATGACGCCTATAAAAAGCGAAAAATTTCCCCCTTTTGAACCGAAAATGATATTCGAAACTATCATTGGTATGAAAGATAGAAACACAATTACCCTAGGCCAATACCTCTTTTCGATATACAGCACCGCTACCATCATGAAAAATGAAAAGTTCAAAAGAGAAGAAAAAGTGTTCTTCGCTGAAAAAACAGCCATCATTGTTCCATATGCTTCCATATCTGTAGTTACAGTCGAGGATGGCGCAAAAGGTTTTACGACTGAATATCCCACACCAATAATTATCCACGCCCATATTACTTTGCGAAGCATCTTCTCATCCTCGATTATGCTGTAGGTTAACAGGTAAATAAGAAGCAAAACTAAACACTCGATAATATCGAACAGCGCATAACCGAAATTTTGACACCATAATATGGTAATAACCGACCAGATATAAAATAGAAAAAGAGGGAGGTTTATCCTAAACTGCTTGAAAATAACCTCCTCTCGCTTGTGGATTTTAATCGTGATATAAGCGATAGCGAGAAATAATACCAGCGCGTGGGTTATAGAAAATCCCTGCAGCGAAGGGATGAAAAATAAATAAAGAGACACCACACCCGCAAGATAGGAATATCTTATGTCGACAAAAACGAAGGCAAGCAGAAATATCAGGATTATCACCCTGAGAATTATATCCGGCGCGCCAATAGCCAAGAATGCGGCGCAAATCTGAATGCTTATGATGAGCGTCAAGAAAAACAACCGGTTGCGAAGTAAAAGAAAAATAACCGGTATCAACATTATCATTAAAAATTTCTCCGCCCGAGGATTGTTGAAAAATATATAGAAGCCATAAGCGAGAAATCCCCCGTATAGCACCAAACCCAAAATGATAACCCGGGGCGTCAGCTTGGGCACCTCAAGGCTCGGCCAGCTCCTGGCGCGATAATCCGATATTAAATGACCGATGAAATTCATCCAAAGATAATCCTAAGTGATTGAAATCAATTGAAATAGCGTTTTATTTTTTCATCTGATTTCCACTGAATATAAAAGCTGAATACTGTTGTTACTATTCTGCATTAACCGATGAAAGAACATCGACACGCCTGCATTAAAGCGATGACGAAAGAAGTTATTGCTTCTTTACCTTAGAGAATAACTATCCCGTAGCCGCGCGAGTTGTTATTTTCATTTTTAGTGGTAAATAGTTCGCGAACTAACCATCTATGATGGTTTAATCCGATAAATTATGAATTTTTTTCATAAATTGCAACGATTTCGATGGTGAACGATAAACAAACAGACCGGTGAGTATGAAATATATAAGCGGGATTCAGCGAAGAAATATAAAAGGAATGCGAAGCTTACTTCATTGCCTTGATTTCGCAAAACAGGCTCGATTCATCCACCTCAATGATTTCGGTGCGGACCGGCAAACCGGAAGTGAGCGAAAGAAATCGCTCCGAACTCAAGGTGGTGGCTTGGAAACCATCCTTGCAGACTATAATCCCATTTCGGGTTTTCTCATATTCTATTTCCCCTAATAGCCCCGCATCGGATTGAATCTGGAACCATCGTAAACGGTGTTCCCAGAATTTTTCGGAATAAGTGGAAAAAAGGGCAATCCCCCCCGGTTTAGTCACCCGAACGCTCTCCTCAATCAACCGGCTCTGGTTCACCTTGAATGCGGAGATCCCGTTTTGTATGCAGACTACAATATCGAAAATATCATCCTTGAAAGCCAGACTAACCGCATCCATCTCCCCAAAAAGGCAGTTCGAGTATTCGCTCGTAAATGCGAGCCCCATCAATAAGCTTAGACGGGAAGTGTCGATTCCAACTACTGTACCAGCCTTAAAGGAAAGCTGAGGCATAATCCTGCCGGTGCCGCAGCCGAGTTCGAGGACGATATCGCCAGTGTCGATTTTCCCTGTCACATATTGGATTTCCGCCTGAAGATACTGTTGAACGCGGGGAGGAGCGACTTCATACACTCTGTTCAACCGTTCACCGGCGAGTTTCTGCGCATAATATCCGGACATTGTGATTTGAATCCGCCTATAGATAGTCAGTTTTCAGCAGCCGATAGTGTAATATAAGCCATCCTGACAGAATTGCAAAATCGGTGAAAAAAAATGAATAGTTTGGGAAACTACTTGATAATTTTCCAAGTTATAGTTAAATTAGCATATTACCCTTTATAAAATTGGATTTGCATTGAAATTAGTTTTCAATATATTCTGCGCCGCTGTTTCAATATGCTTAATTCTAAACCCCGCTCAGAGTCAGCAGCTGGGTGAAATCTTCTATCTTGGCGAAACTGCCTTCGACTTCCAACACTATGGCAGCAATGATAAAACGATTGCGGTCGATGAAGACAATGGAGTGCACTTCTGCTGGACAGGTGGGATTACTCGCAGCGAAGTTATGTATAATTATCGCAGCCCCGAAGGCGTATTCAACTGGACCGGCGGGTTGGCGTTTAGTGTATTAATGCAGACTCAATTCGCCACCATCGGCTTGGTGAACGATCGGTTAGCTGTCATCTCTTATGAGGGAATACTGCTGTCCGGGAACGCCATAACAACCGTATCGGTTGACCAGATTAGCGGAGGCGGTTATTTCTTGGAATTCTTCATCGAACATCCCGACACCCAACTTATGCACCCTCGATTGGTAATCGATTCCCGCGAATGGATCCATATTCTTGCATATACCCCCCGGATTACCGACAAACGAGCGCTCTATTATAACCGTTCAGAGAATAACGGCTTAACCTGGATGAATGAATGGGTTTTCATAGATAGTGTGCGGGTGCTGTCCGGCGGTTTCACCGCTTCCGATAATGGTAAAGTGGCGCTGGCTTGGGGGCACCCAATCAATCCCGATTATATCAGCCCCTTGGAAACATTGAACAATGATATTTATTTCGTTGAATCGACTGACGGCGAAACTTGGGATTTCGCCAATCCGGTGAATATAACCGATTTCGATAATGGATTTCACCCCAATTCAGACTCCTTGAGAGCATATAAAGACCTGTCTCTTCAGTATGATCATATCAATTACCTCCACTTCGCCTATACCTGCGCCGGATTTTGGCAAGGGGGAGGGCATTCCAACACCTGCGCGGGCTCCAAAATATATCATTATTGCGCTCTGAACGGATTCAAGCGCCTGACAGGTGAACTGGCAACTGGCAACTTCCCCGCAAATGAACGCCGTATGTACGACCGCCCATCGCTGGGCTTTGACCCACAAAGCAACGATTTATACTGTATATGGAATCAATTCAACGAACCAGGCGACACTTCCGGTTATGGCTTCCCCAATGGCGAAATTTGGGGAGCTTATTCCCCGAATTTAGGCGGTTCGTGGTCAGGCCCGGCGAACTTGAGCAATACTCCCAGCCCCGGCGCTGAACCGGGAGAGTGCCAGAGCGAAGACTATCCCTCCTTAGCGGCTATAGTGAACGATACACTGCATATAGCATACCTCTTCGACCGGGATCCGGGGGGTTACGGAATATATACCTCCGATATGACTTATCAGAAAATCAGCGCGGCGGAATTCGAGTCTGTCAGCGGTGTGAATCCAATTCCGGGAAATACACTGCCGAAAATCAGCGGTCTGATATGCAATTTCCCCAATCCATTCAACTCCAGCACCTCTATCCGGATTGAAATATCAATCCCTTCTACGGTTGAATTGGCGATATATGATATTGAAGGAAGGTTAATGGAGGTACTGTACTTCGGGGGGTTATCTGCGGGTATTCATCAATTCACCTTTCAAGCGGACCATCTCTCAAGCGGTATTTATATCGCACGCCTGTCCGGGGAGGATTTCTCCCTGAGCTCAAAGATGCTGCTGCTCAAATAAACAATGATTTTCCCCGGGGGTTTATCTATATACAACTTGTATCCATAACGATGCTTGAAGGGTCTGGTGCCGAAATAGGATAATTCGCCTCTAATCGTGGTATTGAGTCTCCGCACCCGACAACAAATAACTGTTATTATTATATATGCTGTCGA
>JABMRZ010000002.1 GCA_013202315.1 Candidatus Tariuqbacter arcticus
ATATTTCCATAATTTCCATCATAGCCAGTGAAATTCTTTTCCATTACTTCAAAGCAGTATAGTGTTACAAATGTATTTATGAAACCGAGAAATCTCTTATTTCTTATCTCTTATATCAAATATCAAATATCAAGTATCAAATATCAAATATCAAATATCATAATTCCACCTTAACCCCCACCTTCACCATCCTCGGCACATCCACCCTTGATGGGTCGTGGAGCTGGTCGAAGGCGATTTGATTGCCTATCAGGGGCGATTCCCACGGTTCTCCCGTCCGGCTGTTCACCCGCAAATCGTTAGTGAAATCGAATAAATTATCGATATATGCCAGCAGGACAACCCTCACCGGTTCCCGTAAAATCGTCTTTGAGAAGCGGACATCCACCGTCATAGTCGGATCCATCCGCGCTGAATTCAAATCCGCCAACGCTTCCCCCGCGCCGGTGTAAGGCGTATACGGCAGCCCGCTGGCGAAGGAGGCGATAACTCCCAGTGTAACATCGGAAATCAATTTATCCCATAAACCCACCGCACCTCGCGCCCGCCCGCTCTGCCAAATGACCATCGCATTCAAAACATGACGGCGGTCGAAGTCAAGGTAATATTCCTGACGAGCTTCCGGCTGGTTGTAATATGCGTTCCAGAACCCTTCCAGCGGTTCAGAGCTGTTCCCTTTCGCCACCGAATATGTGTAATTGCCTTCAAACGACCATCCGTCGACCAGCCTGCGGGTCAAACCGAGTTCGATCCCCATCACCGAAGCGTAATCGATATTGCGGAATAGGGCGTAATTATATTTCGTCCCCACCCGCACCTGTTTAGTTCCCACCAAATCGGTGATGTCCTTGTAATAAGCGGTAACCGTGAATCCGACATCATCGTTCAAATTCCCCTTCAAGCCCACTTCATAAGCGGTGGTGCGCTGAGGCTTCAATGTCCGGTTGCCAACCGCATCGAAAGACCTGTCAGCCAAAGTGTCCGGGTCTAAATCGGCGCTGTTCATAAACAAATTCGCATAGTGGGGGAACTGGAAAAAATGCCCGTATGCAAAATACAGACTCATATCATCGCTGATCGGATGCGCCAATCCCAGCCGGGGGCTTATCTGCTGACTGGCGGGAGCCGCCGCCAAGCCCGATTCCGGGTCTTCAGCATTCGTCCAACCGTCGCTCCTGGGGTCGACATAATCCCACCTCACCCCGGCGTTCAGCACCAGGTATGATAGTTCGATCTTATCCTGGATATAGGCGCATATTTCGATGGGTTCTTCCTGGTAGGTGTCGGTGATGCCCTGCGGCTGATTATCAGCGCCGATGTCCATTTCCCGGATATCCAGCATATCGATTTCTATCAGCCGCCCTTCAAATCCAGCTTTGAACTGATGATAATTCCCATACTGATATGTTGCATTCCCGCCTATGGAAAAGGTTTTGGTCTCGCTTTCCCGCCAGGTGTCCGACCAATCGTTTTCATCGAAAAAATAGCTGGCGAAAGTAAAATCTTCCGGCTGATAACCCGATACCAAATAATCGTCCCACTCTTCAAATATTTTGATATCATGATTCTGCTGGTGTATCCCGGCGCGCAGATTGAAGAATGATTCCCGGTTCACGGAATGCGTCCACTGCAGTTCCATCCGCTTGTCCCGCAGGAAATGCTGGTGGTAATGCTCGGGCATATATTTCCAGGCGTGGCTGTAGTTTTGATAGTTCCGCCATCCATATCCACCGGTCAAAGAGATTTTCCCGCCCTGACCATATGACCAGGCGGCCTTGCTGGTGAGCGATTTCTCCTGCTCGAAGCCGAACGGCAGGTGATTATCCTCATTCCGCACCAGCGAACTGAGGAAAAAGGTGGTATTCTTCATCGTGCCCATCGGACCCCCAAGCGACAGGTGCATCCTGCCTTCGACCGGAACGACATTGGTCGGCTCGTCATCCACCGATGTCGATTCATAGAGCGATTCGCCGGTAACTAGGTCTCGCACCGCATCGCTTTCGCTTTCCACCCAATCGGCTTCCCGGTAAGGGCTGGAATTTATCATCGGCGAAAGGTATTCCATACTGACATTAAATTTATCGCCGCCTTCGCGGGTGATGATTTGTACCACCCCGGACATTGCATCGCCGTATTCGGCGTTGAAAGTTCCGGACAGGACCGTAAGTTCTTCCACCGCTTCCCGGTTGATGAACAGCGGGCTTTGTCCGTCCAACGGGTCTTCGACCTTCTGCCCGTCGATGTAGTAGACGATTTCGCCCGACCTGCCGCCTCGCAGATGCAGTTCACCGCTGGCGTCGGTTACCGCCCCGGCTTGGATTTCCAGGGCGCGCTCTACGGTCTCTATCGGGAGTTCTTCCAGGGTTTCGCGGAGGACGGTGGAACGCATCGATGTCTCCTGGATATTCACCGGCGGCTGTTCCCACACAACGGTAACTTCTTCCATCTGGATGGATGATAGTTCCAGCTCGAAATTCAGCCAGGTAGTCCTGCCGCTGTTCACCAATACCCTGGTGATACGCTTGGCGGCATAGCCGACGATGGAAGCTGTCACGGTATAAACCCCGGGCGGGACATTGAGGATATAGTATTCTCCGTCCAAATCGCTGCTTCCGCCCACCCGGCTCCCTTCCACTACTACATTAGCTGAAGCGAGGGGTTCGCCGGAGGCGGTGTCTATAACTCTCCCGGCGATTTTACCCACCTGCGCGCTGTAACCGGATAGAGGGAGGATTAGAATTACCAATATAAGCTTGAGAAGAATAATGCCCGATTGAATTAGTCTAATTTTCATACGAATGTTATTGTGTATAATTTATTGTAACTTAATTCTTTAATTCGTGTTTTTTCTGGCATAAAACGACAGAACTAAGTGTATTTTGAAGATTTATAAAGTGCCAAGTATCAAGTGCCAAGTGCTAAAAGTTTTACTTGACAGATGTTTTTTCGCTGGTATTCTTTAAAACCGCCAATACCGCTAGTTTTAATATATCAGCTATTCAATATATGATATGCCTTCAACAGGTTTTTAAACAGCATCACTCGAGTGACAGGACCGACTCCGCCGGGGACGGGGGTTATGATGGAAGCGACTTTTGAAGCTGAATCGAAATCGACATCGCCCACCATTTCATCATTTGTCAGGTTTATTCCTGCGTCAATCACCACTACGCCATTTGACAGCATATCGCCGGTGATTAATTTAGGCGAGCCGCAGGCGGCGACCACTATTTCCGCATTCTTCAGTGCGGCGGGGAGGTCTTTGGTGCGGGAATGGCATAAAGTAACGGTGGCGTCCCCACCATTCTTGCGGGAAAGCATCAACATCAGCGGCTTGCCCACCACATTGGAGCGCCCGACGATGGCGATTCGCTTGCCGGCGATGTCGATATCGGAGCGTTTCAGGATTTCGACGATGGCGGATGGAGTAGGAGGGAGCATTTTCGGCTGACCCGATGCGAGAAAACCCATCGAAAGGGGATTGGCGCAGTCGATATCCTTTTCAGGCGGGATTCGGAGGGTCAATTCCGTTTCGGAATATTTCTTTGGGAGAGGCCGCAGTAGGAGGATGCCGTGGATTTCTTGGTTTTGAGCCAAGGCTTTCGTCTTTTCAAGATGATATTCAAGTTCCCTGTCATCATTATCTATGCTGTAATCGCAGGTGAGGCCGAGCTTATCAGCGCTTTTCATCAGCGATTGGGCGTAGGTGACCGAGCTTTCATCGCCGCCGATTTGGACGATGGCGAGGCGGGGCGGGGTATCAGCACGAGTGATTTCTTCGAGTTCAGCGCGGATTTCCGCACAGATGGCGGAGGCGATGGCTTTGCCGTCGATGATAAGCATATAAAGTTAAAAGTTCAAGGTTAAAAGTTAAAAGAAGTATCAACTACCAAGTATCAAGTATCAAGAAAAAAGTCAATATGTAAAATGAAATAGGTACCTATTAAGTTGTCTGAGAAATCGACCGTGCTGCCACCTCACCGCAGGTGAAAGTTAAAGGTGTCGACTGCGGAGAGTCGACACCACACGCAGAGAATACAATGTTAGTCTCAGACAGCTTAACAGTTTCTGAAATATTATTGAAAGAACGAATTAAAAGTATCATTGATTGCTGATATACCCCGCTCGATAACTGCGAAATATCAGATAATTATAAACAATTGGCGGCATAAAAGCAAGTTTTCCCAATTGCTTTATCAAAAGAAAGATGATTAGTGCGCAGGCGATTTTAATGAGGAAACTGCGGAGAGTCTTGCGGCGGATATCACTGAACCCCAGCTCTCTTTCGATGCCGGGGTGGGTGGAAATAATTAACGGCAGAGAATGACGCCCGAAGCCCTGGGTAATCTCCAGAAACTCGTCCAACTCCCGGTAATGGCGGTGGCAGCCTAAAGCAGAGGGCAGTGACCGCACCGGGAGCTTTTTGGCGAGCCGGAGACCAAGTTCGAGGTCTTCTCCGCCGTAGTGAACGAACCTTTCATCAAAGCCGCCTTCACTTAATAAGACTCTTCTGGGGACGGAAGCGTTGCACGAGACGAAGTATCTTGGTGGAATTTCCGCCCCTTCGGGGAATTTGGCGGCGCCGCGCTTTTCCAAATACCGCATCAAACCGGTCTTGGGAAGGTCAGGATGAAATATTCTGACCCCAACGGAGACCTGAGGTTCAGCTATTTGGGAGCGGTGATGGGTGCGGAGGAAGCTGGGTAGGACTTCAGTGTCGGCGTCCAGGAAGACTATCAGCTCGTTTTCAGCGGTGAGGATGCCCAGGTTACGGGAGCGGGCTCTGCCTAAATTAGTTTCATTGACCAGCGGTTTGAGACGCAGGGGTCCGGTGTAGGCGCGAAGATATTCGGCGGTAAGGTCGCTCGAACAGTCGTCCACCACGATGACTTCAAACTCGGTAAAGGGCAAATCCTGCTTCTCCAGAGAAGCGATGGTATGCCTAAGCAGGGACAGGCAGTTATAGGAAGCGATGATTACACTGATGGTCATTAGTTAGCCTTAAATGAACACTAATAAACACAAATAATTAAGAACAACTTCAAATGATGCCGGACTCATTATAATAAGAATACAACTGCTCCATTACAGGGATGATGTCGTGGGTTTTCACCACCCATTCTCTGCCGCGGGATGCGGCAGCGGCGCGATAATCGGAATCGTCGATTAATTTGATTAATTCCACTTTCAGGTTATCGTAATTGACATTGACGAAGGAGTGGTCGGGGATGAATTCGAGATATTGCGGGTTCAAGTAGGTGCAGGTGGCGAGCCCCTGCGACAGGCTTTCCACCGAACTCATACCGTAGCCCCATCCTCCACGGTCGGCGATTTGATCGATGTAAATATCGCATCCGGCTTTTATTTGCATACATTCTTGATGAGGCAGGTTTTCTATTAGCGCCAGTTCGACCGGGTAATAAGATTCCAGTTCCTTGATAGTCCGGATGATGAAATCGGAGCCTTTGTTGGAACGGCTGCGGGTGGCGTGGGCGATTTTCAGTTTTTCATTTTGTCTGGGTGTGGGCTTCACTTTTTTTGTATCTATAGGCAGGAAGAGATATTTCATTCCGGGGTATTTTTCAATTAAGTCGAGTTCGCTGGTGAGGTTCAAATCGGAAATATGGTGAATAGCGGGGATGACCCCGCGGTTGCGGATGTCGTTGCCGTGATAGAAGCAGGCGAATTTTTTACCCATCGATTTTAACTTCAACATCAACCGGCTGTCGCGGAAGAAGCCCATCCCTTGTTCGAGGTGGAAGAGGTCGTAGTCCCGGATATTGTGCTCTTCCACGAAGCTGTAGACCCGCTTCTGAATAAATCGGTCGCGGTAGTTGAAGAAGCGGGTTTCGAGGAAGCTCCCCGGCCTCCAGAAGGGGGGCGTTCCTGCGGGCTCGCTATCGGGTGATGCGCCGCTAAGCTTACGCAGGAAGTTCCTGCCCCATATTATCCACGATTTATCCGGATGCAGGGGGAGTTTGAGGGTCAGGTCTTCGGGGAAGCCGAAGCGTGAGGGAAAGAGGGTCACATAATGGGCTTCGTTTCCCTTACGGCGGTGTCCCTGGCAGAGGATATCGAGGGCGCCGCTGATGTGCTGAGGGGATATGTATAATATTTTCAACTTAATGTGAAAATAGGGTTTAGGGTTTAGAGTTTAGGGTTTAGGCGCTTACTGCGCCCACATCGACAAAAAATAGTCGATATTTCTAATTTTTCAGAACTATTAGATCATTACTTAATTTACTCTGAATCTTTCTATTATTAATTTCCAATTTCCAGTGACTAACTGCGAAGC
>JABMRZ010000237.1 GCA_013202315.1 Candidatus Tariuqbacter arcticus
ATTAATCCGCCCTGGACAGATCGATGATCTGTCCCTACTAAACCAACATTCACACAAAATCAAAGTTAAGGAGCACAAGATGGGCGAAAGCGTTTATAAAGTTATCGAGCTGGTGGGCACCAGCGACGAATCCTGGGAAAAAGCCGCGGAAGCCGCTGTAGCCAAGGCGGCGGAAACCCTGCGCGACCTTCGCATTGCGGAAATATCCCAACTCGATATGTTGATTAAGGATGGCAAGGTCGAAGCATACCGGGCGAAGGTGAAGGTTTCCTTCAAGTACGAAGGTGCCGAATAGACCGGCTCGGAGTAATATCAGCCGTTTAAGCCGATGCTGTTGTTGCAGGAACAAAAGGGGAAGAATGGATTCCTGGCGGGGGAATAGCGGTAGATTTGTATCAAAGAATTTGGGGATAATAGGAGAATAACGTCTTGTCTATTACAATTTCAGAATTGAAGCAGAAATGGAAAGCGGAAAAAGATTCTTACACGATTAAAGAAATAGGTTCCGGCGTCCAAAAGTTTGTTAAAGATGTGATTAAATCGCCCGATCTGTTTAACCTAAAGACGGGTTTACAATCAACACCGTTGGCAAAAAGAAGGAATGAATTCCTTGAGGAAGAAGTCAAGAAGGGCGCAAGGCGCGCTGATATGGTTATCTTCATAAACCCGGAGATTGCAATCCCTGTCGAAATTAAGAAATACCGAAACATCGAAGCCGGTGTAGAGCAGATTTTACAGTATCAACTTGACTGGGAAAAGCAATACGGTATATTAACAGATGGATTTACTTGGAGATTTTACAATAATAATGTTTTCCGAGAATTTAATTTGAATCAAATGTTTGAAGAGAGGGAGTTATTCTTAGATTTCTGGCTTGAATATATTAAACCTGAGTCATATTACTTGAATTTCTTTGAACCCTTGAGTCGATTTTCATTTTTGAAGGATATGGAAACGCTTTCTGTTGAAAGCGCGCGAATGATCTTTTTTGATGATATAACAAGACTAATTCGCAGTTTCAATAACAAGTTGAATATTGAGGGCTATTTTGATGGCTTGGAAAAGCGTGAGGCTGGTAGGAAAGCGGTTGAAATCACATACGCTTATATCATTCAGTTTATTCTATATAAGACATTAGTTGATAATGACTTTGGTGAATTCAAAGGGGAGTATCGTCAGAGAATTGAAAGCATACATCGAGCTATAAAGAACAAGAATTATAAGGATATTCTGGGGATAATAAACGGTATAAGCGAGAGTATTTCTGAAAATATTTATAGACCTTTCGCGGTTGAACAAAATTACATAAATCAAAAATTATTAAAATTATTTTCTAGCATCGAGAATAAATTAGCGGATGTATCGCCTTG
This sequence comes from Candidatus Tariuqbacter arcticus, assembly GCA_013202315.1. Taxonomy (GTDB): domain Bacteria; phylum Electryoneota; class Tariuqbacteria; order Tariuqbacterales; family Tariuqbacteraceae; genus Tariuqbacter; species Tariuqbacter arcticus. The sequence continues at coordinate 1,371 of JABMRZ010000237.1, forward strand.
GCTGGACATCTTTGTGTTTATTAAAAAGTACAACTTTGCCAATATTCACAATGAAATATTCGGCTATGTATATGAAAATTACCTCAAGGAACTATATGAGGAAGGGAAAAAGGGTCAATATTTTACCGATCCCGTGGTGGTCGATTTTATGTTGGAATTGGCAGGATATACAACCGAGAATATTAAAAGGAGACTGGGCAATGAGCCCAAAGATGAGCATATTTCAATTATCGACCCTGCCTGTGGAAGCGGCACTTTTCTATATAACGCCGTTGATAGAATCATAAATGCAGTGCCTAATGGTTCGGAAGAATCCTCAAAGAGAGTAGAAGAACTGATTAATAATAACATATACGGACTCGATATCGCTGAATTCCCCTTGTATTTAGCAGAAATGAATATCTTAATGCGAATGCTGCCGCTAATTGTCACTGAAAAATATAATAATCCCATCGATAAGAAAATAAAGGTCTTCAAGACACAAGACAGTATAGCCGAATTCACCGATACTAATATAAAAAATACTCTCAATGACCTTGATGTTGAATATAATAAAAATGGCGGTCAATTGGAGATTTTCAAGGATATGGTTTCCTTAGACTACAGCAGTTTTATCAGAGAGGAGAGCGATATTGAAGAGATGAAGCGCAGTCTTGAAAACCATAAATATCTGCGCAGGCGGTTTGATTTCGTCATCGGAAATCCTCCTTATGTGTCTTATAATGAATGCTCTAAACAAAATGTCCTGATTTTTAAACTAATCAATCAGGGACAAATTAGACTAAACGATATTTATGGAGTTAATTTGCATAGCGTTCCTAATAAGAGAAAGAAATATAGACCCAATCCGAATCTTTACGCGTTTTTTATTGCCGTTGGTCTGGCTTTATTGAAAGATAATGGAAAACTATGTTTTATTATCCCACAGACTATATTAACAGCAAATGACCTTGATGTGATTCGATACCATTTAGCTAAATATACTACCATAGAGAAGATTATCACTTTCAGTGGTAAAATGTTCATCGGTCGAGGATTGAAAGGGAATAAACCGGTTCCCACTTCAAGTTTGATCTTTGTTGTGTCTCGTAAAATTCCAAGTATTGTTCATGAAGTTGAGATAATAAATTACAAGTCATTAGATGATGATTTTAGAATAGGTCTTAATAACATTTCTGCCGGTAAAAAAATTAAAATAAGGAAAATTATGCAGAAAAAACTTGCGGAGAATATTTCAAGCTGGAATTTCATAAAAACGGACAAAAAATTCTTGAGTTTTTACGATAAATTTAACAAAATTACTGATGATATTAGTAAATACTATGAACATGTCATAGCTGATAATATTTTTAACGGTCGATTTTATTTTGACAGTGGTTATAGCATCGATGAGAAAAAATTATTAGTAAGTGCTCCCAAAACAGAATATTTTTCATATCCCAAGATAAATAGCAAATACTATACGATTAAAGAGAATCGTGGTTTTTGGCCGAATATTCGAAAAGGAAGTTCAGAACATTTAATTAAGCTACGCCAAGCAAATCAAGGCTATAACTTATTAGATAGCCCATATAAAGTAATTTGGTCTTATATAAATCCTGATAAATTTCATTTTACTGATATACCAGTTATATGGGCAAGAAACCAAATTTGTGCAATAGGTAGTAAAAACAAAGAAGAGGTTCTATATCTTTTATCTATTTTAAATTCACCAATAAATAAATTAGTATTAGAAGCTAATTTGAAAAGTGAAAATGAAAAGGATTTATTATTATCAACTTCTTCTGTGAAGGAATTCATCCGTATTCCTAAAATTACATCACATAACCAATTCATCAAAGATGAGATTATATCGAGAACTGATGAACTTATAGGACTGGAAGAAATAACTCTTTCTCATTTAGTTGATTTCACTGGAATAATGATGCAAAAATTCGATACAATAAAGGCTGAAGAAAAAAATCTGATTTTAATCAAGGGCGATGATGAGATTAAATGCAAGATAATTAAAGACTTTAATTTAGTGCAAAAAGCTGTTCATAACAGATTCACCAAAGAGAATTTTTTCTCCGAATCCGAAATCACCTTATCGGAATTAAAATCTTTACCTGTGATCGATTTTGAAAAGCAGAATATATTGAAGGAATACATTGACGATTTAGTTTTCGCCTTATATTTCAATGTGCCAATCACTGATGTTGGTATTGATGAAGCCGAGATAATCAAAAACACTTGTAAATCCAATGGGTTCTATGAAACAGTTAACGATTACTTATTGAAGAAAAATCTCTAAACTATGAACAACGACCTAATGGAAAAATTAGTTTCCCTCTGCAAGCGCAGGGGGCTGATATTTCAATCATCGGAAATATATGGAGGGCTGAATTCCTGCTGGGATTATGGGCCGCTGGGGATCGAACTGAAAAACGCCATCCGCAATTACTGGTGGCGGGAAATGACCCAGCTCCACCCGGAAATCGTGGGGATTGACGCTTCGATACTGATGCATTCCAGGGTGTGGGAAGCGTCGGGGCATATTGAAGGATTCACCGACCCAATGGTGGACTGCAGGAAATGCAAGCGCCGTTTCCGCGAGGATGATTTGCCAGAGGAAGACCGTATTCAGCATAAATGCCCGGAATGCGGCGGCGATTTGACCGAAACTCGCCAGTTCAACCTGATGTTCAGAACAAATATGGGACCGGTGGAAGACAGCGCTTCCGAAGTGTATCTGCGCCCGGAGACCGCTCAGGGGATTTATGTTAATTACCTAACGGTGATGAACGCATCGAGGTTGAAGCCGCCGTTCGGGATTGCGCAGACGGGGAAGGCTTTCCGCAACGAAATCACCCCGGGGAATTTCATCTTCCGCACCCGGGAATTTGAGCAGATGGAAATGCAGTATTTCGTTCATCCCGACGAGGCGGAGAAATGGTTCGATTTCTGGCTGGACAACCGCGTGGATTTCTATGAGAAACTGGGGGTTAAGCCTGAAAAACTGCGCACTTACCAGCATCTGGAAGACAAACTCGCGCACTATGCGAAACGGGCGGTGGATATTGAATACCAATTCCCCTGGGGATGGGCGGAGTTGGAAGGTGTGCACAACCGCACCGATTACGATTTGCGCCGCCATCAGGAGTATTCCGGGAGGGATTTAACTTATTTCGATGAATCGACCCGCCAGCGGTATCTGCCTTACATTGTGGAAACTTCGGCGGGGTTGAATAGATCGATGCTGGTGGCGCTGTTGGATGGGTATGCCGAAGAGGAGATCAAGGGTGAGAAGCGGGTGGTGTTGAAGCTTTCGCCCCATATCGCTCCGATGCAGGTGGGGATATTCCCCCTGGTGAAGAAGGGGGGACTGCCGGAAATTGCCCGGGATATTGAAGTGCAACTCAGGCCGTATTACCGAGTATTCTACGATGAAAAGGGGGCTATCGGCAGGCGATACCGCCGGCAGGATGAAGTGGGAACACCGTTCTGCATCACGGTCGATTTTCAGACCAAGGAGGATGAGACGGTGACCTTGCGTGAACGGGACACGCTGGAGCAGGAAAGATATAAAATCCCCGAATTGCAGGAGGTTTTGTGGGAGAAGGTTAATGTGGAGTAGAGTCGTGTCAGGGATTATTCGAGTTGTTCCATAAAGTCGATGGCTTTTTCGAACCCTCTGCGAAAATCGTCTAAGTGTTCTTCAAAGACCCAAATTCTATGGCGTTCATAATTCCCCTCCCCGGCTTTTCTTGATTCATTTATGACCAAGTACTTTGATCCATCCGAGGCTTCTTTCACATTGAAGAAGTAAGTGCGGGATTTTGCTTTAACTTTTTCTGAAAACAGTTCATCTTCATTGCGCGGCATAGTTTTCCTCATTGGTTATGGTATTTCAAGGCGGGTTTAATAAGCCCGCCTTTCTTATTGGGAGATTGTGGGTTACGATAGTGTAATTAGGCTAATTAGCCCCCGCCATCACCGAATTCACCGCCACCACATCTACAATGTCTTCGTAAGTGCAGCCGCGGGACAGGTCGAAAGCAGGCTTGGCTAAGCCTTGCACGATTGGTCCGATGGCGCGGGCGTCAGCCAGTCGTTGAGTGATTTTGTAGGCGATGTTTCCCGCGTTCAGGTCGGGGAAGATGAAGACATTGGCTTTGCCTTTTATCGGAGAGTCGGGCGCTTTTCTTTCGGCGATGGAAGGCACGATCGCCGCATCGACTTGGAGTTCGCCGTCAATCTTCAAATCCGGGCGCATTTTCTTCGCCATTTCCAGAGCCTGGCATACTTTATCGATGGTATGATGTTCGGCGGAGCCTTTGGTGGAGAAGGACAGCATCGCCACCAAGGGTTCTTCGCCGGTCAAGACACGATGAGTTTCCGCGGCGGAGACTGCGATGGATGCAAGCTGTTCCGCATCGGGTTCCGGCACTACCGCTCCATCCGAATACATATAGACCTTCCCGGTCGGCATTACCATCATAAAGGACGATGATACAATGGATATCCCCTCCTTCAGACCGATTATTTGAATAGCAGCGCGCATCACATCGCCGGTGGTGTTGACTGCTCCCGCCACTGAGCCATCCCCAATCCCCCACCTGACCAGCATCGCTCCGAAATGGAGGGGCTTTTTTATCGTTTCTTCCGCTTGTTCCATAGTGATTCCCTTATGGGAACGGAGACGGTAGAATTCTTGGGTAAAACTGTTTATAAATTTGGATTTGTTGGGATTCATTAGTTTCACCTGGGATATATTCAGACCCCAATTGGAGGCTTTTCTTTCCATCGTTTCCGGGTCGCCCAGGAGGATTAAATTTGCTATTTTTTGATCGACAATAATATCAGCGGCGCACAGGGTGCGTTCTTCTTCGCCTTCGGGAAGGACGATGGTCTTCAAGTTATTGCGTGCTCTTTGTCTTATTTCCTGCATTATGTCCATTGTATTAATCCTGTAAGTAATTTTTCCACAGAGAGATGGAGATAATAGAAAATATCTGATGCAAGTTGAAGGTTACAGGTTATTTTAAATCCGATATTTGAACCCCGAAATCCGAAACAAATTCGGAATATAAGATTACAGATGAATTAAGAATCCGCTCCACACTTTATTCTAAGCGCATTTTCCACATTGGGGGGGACGAATTTGGATACATTACCGCCGAACCGCGCCAATTCGCGCACGATAGTTGAATTAATGTAGGTGTATTTTTCGTGGGGCATAAGGAAGACTGTCACCAACTGCTTCGCCAGCCTTCGGTTCACCAGCGCCATCTGGAATTCGTATTCAAAGTCGGATATTGCGCGCAGCCCTCGGATAAGCGCGACCGCTCCGCGATCGATTGCGTATGCCACCAATAGACCCGAGAAGGTGTCGACCTCGGCGAATTTTAAGGGTTGAATGACTTCCTCAATCATTTCGCGCCGTTCTGAGATGCTGAAGAGGGGTTCTTTGTCGGGATTATGTGAGATAGTTATGATGACCCGGTCGAATAGTTCGCCCGCCCTTTCGATAATGTCTAGATGCCCGTTGGTGATGGGGTCGAAAGTGCCGGGATAGATGGATATGCGTTCTTTTTTCATAGTTTTATTCAGGTCTTTGAGAAGAGGCCGGGTTTCAGGAATTTATTTGATTTATTTGGAAATTCAGGGTCAAGGGTTTAGGGTTATAGGGTCTGGTGTATGGGATATTTCTATGGTTACTACATAAGTATCCACCCTTTACACCTGTCCCTTATACCACTGCCTGAAAAGAATTTCCGATTTTCCTAAACTCGTCATTCCGGCTTGTCCGGAATCGTTCTCCTTGTATTTTATAAATATGGATTAACGTTTTAGCGGGAATGATAGCTGGTTAATAGTAAATTCTTTATGAAAATAA
>JABMRZ010000238.1 GCA_013202315.1 Candidatus Tariuqbacter arcticus
AATTTATCGGAAAAGACTTTCAAGCATTGGTATATATGCCGATTCCGGACGCGCTTCGCTTGCCGGAATGACGAAAATTGATATTATTTAATAGAACTAAAATGTTAGTAATATTCTACGCCTCGTCAGAGACTTCGCTCGGAAGAGGTAACCCCTGCGGGGCAGTTGAATATGTCATTGGTCACTGGTCTTTAGTCATTGGTTCAGGATACAAATGGCGAGAGACAAATGACTATTTGAGATATCCAACAACACACCATAGTAATATCGACAATTTTTTCGTAACATTATAGCTTTTTGAAGTCAAGCAATTCAAAGTTGTCATCCCGAACTTGTTTCGGGATCTCTTAGATGCTGAAACAAGTTCAGCATGACATTGTCTTAAATGATTTACTTCAAACAACTATAGTGTTACGTTACATTCAATTATAATACAAATGACAAGTGACAAGTGACCAATGACGAATTAATATACGGCAGGCGGCCGGTGGTTGAAGCGCTGAATTCGGAAGCGGCGGTTGAGCGGGTGATATTGCGAATTGGCGCTGGCGGGAAAATCATCGGAACGATAATCTCCGCCGCTAAAGCCCGCGGGGTGCGCATTGATCGATTACCGGCGGATGTGTTCGACCGGAAATTCGATTTCAAGGCTTCCGGCGGGGTGATTGCGATGGTGAGCGCGGTCAAGGCGGTGGGCTTGGAGGATATCCTGAATCGCGCTAAGAAGGTGGGGCAGCCGCCTTTCCTCATCTTGTTGGATGGGATAGAAGACCCGCAGAATATGGGGGCGATAGCTCGCAGCGCGGAAGGGGCGGGCTGTGATGGAATGGTAGTGTCGCGGCGGAGGGTTGCGCCGTTGAATGCGGCGGCGGTCAAGGCTTCAGCCGGGGCGCTGTTAAATTTGCCGGTGGCGAAGGTAGCTAATATTGCGGCGGCGGTCGATACGCTGAAAAAGAAGGGGGTGTGGATTTTCGGCGCGGATATGGATGGTGAAGATTACCTGAAGGTGGATTATCCCCAATCATTGGCGCTGGTCATCGGCGCTGAAGGGCGGGGGATTTCAAGATTGGTCACGAGTAAATGCGACAGGCTGATTTCCATCCCGATGAAGGGTAAGGTTGAATCTTTGAACGCCAGCGTGTCGGCGGGGATTCTGTTGTTTCATATTGCTTCGATGCGGTGATTATAGCTACAAGCTGCGAGCTGCAAGCTGCAAGCTGCAAGGCGCGAGCTACAAGCTGCGAGATACAAGCTGCAAGCTGCGAGATAATTGGCGGGTTGAGAACCCGCACTACAGGGCTGATTTTATGGAATTTTCAGGGGGGCGGGTTTTCCAGCGTTTGTGCATCCAGAAATATTGTTCCGGGTATTGGCGGATTTTTTCTTCCAGCAGTTTGGTGATATGTGCGGTGATGTGGGTTATTTTCCCTTCTTTAGTTCCTTCGAAGGGGGGGATTTTTATTTCTTCGAAGAGGATATGGTAATACGGGCCTTTGATGCGGATGCAGGATGACATCACCAGCGGGGCGTTTTTCAGCAGGTGGAAGATGGCGGGGCCTTTATGAGTGGAGGCTTTTTTACCGAAGAAGTCGACGAAGACGCAGTCGCGCCCGGCGTCCTGGTCAATCATCAGGGCGATGAAGCGGTTGTTTCTCAGGGATTTCAGCACTCCGCGAGCCGCTTGGTTAGTTTTCCAGATTTCGATGCCGTTGGCGCGGCGCTGGTCGTCCATCAATTTATCGACTAATTTGTTGCTTTGGGAGGCGACGATATAGGTTACTTTATATCCCAGTTGGGCGCTGACCGCACCCATAATTTCCCAATTCCCCAAGTGGCCGGAGATATTCAGGCAGCCTTTGCCGCCTTCGAAAGCTTTCTCTATTACTTTCATTCCATCGAAGGAGATATATTTGGTGATGAAGCGTTGGTCGATTTTGGTCAAGCGTGCGAATTCGGCTCCCATCCCTCCCCAGTGGCGGTAGGATTGACGGGTGATTTTTTCGCGCTCGGATGGGGATTTTTCGGGGAAGGCGGTTTCCAGGTTCTTCAGGGCAACATTTCGGCGGATGCCGATGATTCTATAAGTGAATCCACCGATCGCCATTCCTAATTTCACCGCCCAAGACAGGGGCAGGAGACAGAACAGCCGATAGAAAGCCCGGGTGAGGAAGTATTCCAGTTTATATTTGAAGGGGACAGGAGGCATTTGGGGTAAACGGTGAATGGTGAATGGTAAAACAGTTGTCGGTTGACGGTAGTCGGTTGACGGTAGTCGGTTGTCGGTAGTCGGTTGTCGGTTGTAGTCGAAGATTAAATATTGGTGTTGTAGATGATTTTGATTTCCCGGTTGACGGTTTCGGATTGGCGGTAGTTGCCCAGGATGTCTTTGAAGTTGAATTGAAAGGTCAGATACTGTGCGAAGGTCCAGCGAACCGCGCCGTTGAGATAGCCGTGCCCCTCGCCGAAGGAATCATCATCATTGTCATCCAGCGCCAAGTCATATTCGAGGACGAGGGATATTTCTTCGTTCAAGAACATATCGGTTCCGGCGAAGAAATTCAGGCTTTCATCATCGTCCTTTTCGGAGGTGTTGTAGTTAGTTCCTCCATGAAAGCTGATATTTTTCACCAGGGGAAAGATGAAATTTTTACTGCAGACCGCAAAAAGTCCCCTGGATTTGATGAGATATCGTTCATCGGCGGTGGCTTCGTTTTCTTGGAATCTGCCGTATCCCTGGTTGGAAAAGCCGACCGCCACTGCGGGGAATCCGGCGGTTTCTTCAAAGAGGCGGTATTTCACCAGGACGCCGGGGTCGTCATTCCAGGTAATATCAGATGAATTGCCGATGATTTCGGTGCCGCCGTAATACACTCCCAAGTTAAACCGGTCGAACAAGCCGACGCTGAAGCCGCTGAGGATGCCGCCGTTGGGAAATACGCGCATTTTGAAGTCGTATTCGCCGCGGTTCAATAGTCCGGCTGTGGGGACATCGACCAATGACCTGAATTGCGATGGGTAAGCCATGGAATCGACAATGTCGACTTGAGCGCCGGTTATGGCCGGAATCAAGATAAACAGTGATAGTAATAATTGCTTCATAAGTCCTCCGGATTGAGATAGAAAATGGAAAATAGAAAATGATATTTTTATTGTGGATTAAGAACCCACTCTACATTTTTAAAATAGGAAATTTGAAACTTAAGTGAACATCTGAATTTGATATATTTAAGTATAATATAATCAATATACTAATGAAAGGTCGCCTTTGCCTTCCCGCACTAAGCGGGGTTCATCGCCGGTGAGGTCGAAGACGGTTGAGGGTTCCGCGATAATGATTCCGCAGTCCAGGATTAAATCGACCATATTTCCGAAGTGTTCCTCGATTTCTTCCGGGTCGTTCATTTCGGTATCCGAGTTGGAAGGAACGGAGGAATTCAGAATGGGATTTTTCAACTTGGTGGTCAAAGCCCTTACGATGGGGTCATCGGGTGTGCGTATCCCCAGTGTGCGGCGTTTAGTCAGCATTATTTTGGGGATTTCGCGAGTAGCTTCCAGGATGAAGGTGTATGGCCCGGGGAGGCATCGTTTAAGGATTTTATAATTGGGTGTAGATATGTGAACAAAATGGGAAAGGTTTTTCAAATCAGGGAAAATGGAACTCAAAGGGTAGTGATAATCCCGTTTCTTCAGCTTATATATTCTTGCGATGGCGTCTTTATGGAAGATGTCGCATCCCAACCCGTATCCTGAATCGGTGGGGTAGACGACCACCCCTCCTTCTTTAAGGATTTCCACTGCATGGTTTATCCAGCGCATTTGTGGATTATCGCGGTTTATACTGACTCTGATGGGGGGGTTTTTATTCATAAGAAACCTTATTGGTGTTTGGCGTTCAGTGATTTGTCGTATACTCTATATGATATACTAATCTAATTTCATAGGGTTTCAATGGTAACGGTGTTTTTCATCAATAGGGCGGTGGTGACGCCGTTTCCTTCGACTAAGACTCCGTTTCGGTAGATTTTCCCGGCGCCGCAGGAGGGGGAGTTGTTTTTCAAGAGCGCTTTTCGGCATCTGAAGAGTCGGGCGATTTTCAGGGTTTCGGAAGCTCCGCGGGTGAAATTGTTTGTGAAGTCTTCACCGGTTTCCAAGCCGATGACCCGGGCTTCACCGGATAATACATCTTCGCCGGAACCGTAATGAATTTCGCAGGATTCACGCGGGGTGGGCAGTCCGCCTAATTGTTCCGGGCAGATGGGAATTAGTATATATTCACCGGGAGGGGAAAGGGCTTCGAGCAGAGAATTATCCAGCGAATTTCCGCTGTCGTAGCGGCAGTTAATTCCGAGCAGGCAGGCGGAGACGATAACCGTTTTGGGTATTTGATTGGCCATCGCTACCACCAATTACGGTCTAAGAGGGCGAATTCGGCGATTTTCACCGCATTGGCGGCGGCTCCTTTGCGGAGATTATCCAGCACAATCCAAAGGTTGAGGGAGTTAGCGAAGCCTTGAGCGGAGCGAATTCTGCCGACGAAGATTTCATCTCGCCCGGCGGCTTCCAAGGGGGTGGGGTAAGCGTTGTTTTCGGGGAGGAGTTTGACGCCGGGGGCGTTTGCGAGGGTGTTTTTAGCTTCATCGGGGGTGACCGGTTTTTGGAAGCGGGCGTGGAGGGAAAGACTATGCCCGATTTTTATGGGCACACGGACGGCGGCGGCGGCAACTTCGATACCGGGGGCGTTCATTATTTTGCGGGATTCATCGCGGAATTTTCGTTCTTCCTCGGTTTCGCCGTCGAGCAGGAAATCGCCGATTTGAGGGATGCAGTTGTCGGCGATTCTACGGGGGAAGGTTTTCGCAGGAACGGAGGGGTTTTCGATTTGCGATTGGAGTTCAGCCAGAGCTGTCCGCCCGGCGCCGGATACCGATTGAAAACTGGTTATCACCATCGATTTCAGGTTGAATCGATGATGCAGAGGGTATACTACCGCCACCAGTCCGATGGTGGAACAATTGGGGTTGGCGATGATGCCTTTATGCAGTATAATCGCTTCCGGGTTGACTTCCGGGACCACCAGGGGGACATCGTCAATAGCTCGGAAGGCGCTGGAATTGTCGACCACCAGAGCTCCCATATCCACAAATCGCCGAGCCCATTGCATAGCGGTATCGGCGCCGGCGCTGAAGAGAGCCAATTCGCACGGTTCAATGTTTTCGGGGGATAGATCCCGCACCGGGTATTTTTCGTTCCGGAATGAAACCGTTTCACCGGCGGAGCGGCTTGAAGCGTAGGGGATTATTTCCGTAACCGGGAAATCTCTTTCTTCCAGGAGGCGGAGGAACATTTCGCCGACGATGCCTGTGGCTCCGACTATGGCTATTCGCATAAGGAATTAAGAATTAAGAATTAAGAATTTAGAATGAAAAATGGGAAATTATGAACACTTCATTGTATCGATGTGCCAAGTATTAATCGTATTAGTTTTGAGTTTTGAATTTTGAATTTTTTTCGGATTTCGATTTTCGATTTTGGTTCCGGCTCGTCCGGGTTAGGGTTTAGGGACTGGGTTATGG
>JABMRZ010000239.1 GCA_013202315.1 Candidatus Tariuqbacter arcticus
ATGTATTGATATAATAATTACTTATAAAACTGAGTTTTAAAGTCCGGTTATAAATGGTCAGGATGTCTTCCATCGCGCAGACAAAAGCGGCGTTGGCTTTCGGTGGAATACACCATTGCTGTTTCAACCAAGGCTTAATTTCGTTTTTTTTAAAGTCTGGCGCACGGCTTCATGGGAAATACTGTTCACATATCCCAATTCTATTATAGAATCTGCCAGCAGACGCAAAGTCCAGCGGGCTCGACCTTCAGGCGGATTGCTGCAGGCCAGAGCAACCAGATGCGCTTCCACCTCCCCGTCAATCTTTTTGCGGGATTTCTTCTGGGTGTATTTCCGCCTTGAAAGAACAGCATCGAATCCTTCTTCTACCAGCTGTTTACGAACCCTTTCGACAGTTTGGACGGTAACCTCCAGGGCTTCGCTGATTTTTTCATCAGACCATCCGGGAGCGCCTTCGCTTTGGTCAGCTTTAAGCGAGATGCGGGCGCGGGTGAACATTCTGGCGGGACCTCGCCCGGAGTTGATTAATTTTGTTAATTTACCTCGTTCTTCGGCGGACAACCGGACTATGTATTTCTTCATAGTTTTTCCTCAAGACTTTAATGAATAGATTGGTCTTGAGGAAATATACAAAAAAAAGATTAAAAGAGCAACTATTTACCCAATATTATTATGTTGACATGACAGTAGTGTGAACTTTCTTTTCAATGTAACCTAAATTGTCAAAATCAAATATGTTTTCAACTCGGTTTAAGCTGAAATGGAGACACTATCGCAATTATTGCTGATCTACGCAATTATGCGATAGGATTTAATTTTAAAGAGGGATATGTTTGAGCCGACTAATACTGAAGAATATGTACAGTCCTGCCCGAAAATCTCAGCGGTTTTGAAACTTTATATTTGACTTTCAAATGAAAATCCGCTAAATTTCAATTAAGTTTATCAATAATAGTCCGTGTGTCGTTATTAAACTGGGAGAGAGGTGTTATGAGACGCTCACTCACAGTTTTTTCTGTTACCGCGCTCGCTCTTATACTTTGCGGAACCGGACTTTGGGCTCAAGTCGGCCCATACATGCTGGTGCGCGTGGAGGTGAATCAGGAAGTAAAAGTGATTCCCTTGCTGGAACTCGGGCTGGATATCGCTGACGGCGTTAAAGGTCAATACCTGGATATCGTTTGCCACCCGGGCGAACTGGATATGATTCGTGACTTAGGCTATTCGGCGGAAGTGTTAATCGCCGATATGGAGCGCTTTTACGCCGAACGGTCGGGAAGTCGAGATATGGGCGGCTTTCGTACCTATTCGGAAGCCATTCACGAAATATTCGACATACACGCTAATCACCCCGATATTACCACCGAGCCGTTTTCCATCGGTCAGTCCATAGAGGGGTGGGAATTATATGTGATCAAGGTATCCGACAATCCGACCATCGATGAAGATGAGCCCGAAATTTTCTTCAATGCCTTGATCCATGCCAGGGAACCAATTGGACTGACCATCGTCATGGAACTGATTAACCGCTTAACCGACCGCTATGGGATAGACCCTCGTATAACCTACCTGGTGGACAACCGCGAAATCTTCTTCCTGCCGGTTTTCAACCCGGACGGGTACATCTACAATGAGCATACCAATCCCAACGGCGGTGGAATGTGGCGCAAGAACCGCCGTCTGAACCCTGACGGCTCCTACGGCGTGGACTTAAACCGCAACTGGAGTTTCAACTGGGGTTACAACAATCTGGGTTCCTCCCCGATTCCCAGCGCGGGAAACTATCGGGGCACCGCACCCTTCTCAGAACCCGAAACCGAAGCCTTTCGCCAGTTCTGCAATTCACATCACTTCGCCATAACCCTGAATTTTCATTCCTATTCAAACAAGATGTTGTATTCCTGGTCAATACCTTACGAACCTTGGGGCTACACACTTGATGATCCCACCTTCCAGAACCTTTCCCAAATCATGTCCCAATGGAATCACTACGAATATGGACCCCCTTGGGAAATACTCTACCAGGTGAACGGGGACGCTTGCGACTGGCAGTATGGCGAGAAACGCGAAAAACCCAGAATTCTGGGCTGGGTATTTGAAGTGGGTTCCTCTTCTGTCGGTTTCTGGCCGCCCCCAAGGGTGATCCCGAGGTTAGTGGAAGAGAACATGGAGCCGTGCTTCTTTCTGATTGAACAAGCGAAGAACTACATACCCACCCCGGTGATGCTGAGTTACATCAGCGGAGAAATTGATGATGAAGCAGGCGGCAACGGCAACGGTGGTTTGGATCCTGGAGAGAATGTGCTCTTCACACCGACACTGCGCAACACGGGTTGGAGGACGAGCACAGGTATTTCGGCTGTATTAATCTGCGCAGACCCCAACATCGGCATCACCAGCAACACCGCCACCTTCCCTAACATAGCGCCTGACACCAGCGCCGCTTCCAATTTTCCTTATGCCTTCAGCGTATCGGCCAGTTGTCCGCTGGAATACACCGTCAACTTCGGATTGATCTGGAGCTGCAACGAGGGCTATTCCGACACGGCATTCTTCGACCTGATAGTGGGCGACCCCTTGTTTGAACCGCTGGGTCCCGACGCCTACGGCTATTTCGCTTATGACATTTACGACGAGACCGGCCCGGATTTCAATTGGATTGAAGTTGACCCTGTCGTCGGCGGACCCGGGACGCTGATCAACTTCACTCAGAGCGATCAGACAGTGCGGATACCTCTGCCCTTCAGCTTCCAATATTACGGGCGGAGTGACACGGTGATTTCGGTCTGCTCCAACGGCTGGATTGCTATGGGCAGCACTGAATTGGCTGGTTACTATAACTTTCCCATCCCAGATCTCAGTGGCCCGCCAGCCATGATCGCCCCCTTCTGGGATGGTTTATCACCTCATCAAACGGGGAATGTTGCCTATTATTATGACCCTGTCGAACACTACTTTGTGGTTGAGTTCGATAGTGTCGGTCAGCAAATTCCTCCTTCTGCGCTTGAAACCTTCGAGGTCATCTTTTACGATCCGGACCACTACCCTACCTTGACTGGCGATGGTCAGATCCTCTTCCAATACAAGCAGGTTTCAGATCCCACTTCCAATACGGTGGGAATCGAAGATCATACGGAAACCATCGGCCTCCAGGTTCTCTACAACCGCGAGTTAGATCCCCACATGGCACCCCTGGAGCCCAATCTTGCCATCCTCTTCAGCACGCCTACCAGCGGCGAACTCTTGGAGGAATGGTTCGCGGCCGGTGAAGAGGCCGTTCCCGATGACTACTCGCTGGGTCAGAACTATCCCAATCCGTTCAACTCGATGACTACCATCAGCTTCGGCTTGCCGCAGGCTGCGTATGTGACTTTGAAGATTTACGACATTGCTGGACGGCTCGTCGAATCGCCCCTGCGGGGATGGCGGGATGCGGGGTATCATGAGGTGAGGTTCGATGGGACGGGATTGGCTTCGGGAGTGTATCTCTGCCGGATTGAAGCGAGGGATTACGCGGCGGTTAGGAAGATGGTGCTGATGAAGTGACTTAATAATCAAAAATTTGAGGTGAAAAATGAAAAAATATGTTGATATCAAAATTGAAATTCCTTCTAAAGCAAGGTCATTTGCCGAAAGACCATATTTAGAACATATAGAATTTGTGGATTACTGCAAAGCTAATATGGTTGATTGTAGTAAAAATCATCTTGAAATTTTGGAAAGGGAAGGATTATTATATCCATGTTATCGAATAATCTGTCCGGAAGAATATTTGATTAAAAAAAACGAAAACCCAGAGAGATGGGAGTCTGATGACTCATGCCAACCATTATATGAATTAGAGAAGGATATATCTGTTTTTTCTGAACCACAATCTGAATCATTTAAAAAAGCTCTAAAATCTGGACATCCGCTTACACAAGCCATTGAAGAATCGAATCAATTTATTATTCAACCAGACAAAGATAATTTTATTAAATGGGATCAGTATAACATTTGCGTAAAAAATAGATATAATCAAGAAATAACAACAAGTAAAGCACGACATTTTTATTCAATTTGGAAAATTATTTTAATTCATGAAATAAATCAAAAAAATACCATTGTCGAAAACAAAGTTGCAGGAACAAGAAACGGGTGGCGAGTCATAAAAAAAGATACTATTCCTAGCGCATTGTATGGATTTGAAAAATACTTCACGACTCTAATGAGTTATAGTTTTAAAAGAAAACTATTAATCATTAATTATCATTATAATATAGAAAACAATAATTCCAATCTTACATTCCTTAATAATAATATACAAGATAATGCTAATTTCCATTTTTTAAAACACTCCCTGGTAGAATGGGTAAAATTACTGAGAAAAATTATTGAAATTCATGAGGAATATGAAAAAAAGAGAAACTTTATATTGAGTAATGAAGCCCGAAGATTTGCAATTAAATTAATAGATATGCTGATGCTAGCAAATGATTATTCCTTAAATGATATATATGATATTTATTTAGGTGAGTTTAAAAAAGCAGTTGGATTAGGTACCGATAAGAATAATATCCTTATAATACCATACAAAATTCAAAACATGTTTCCAACATTGGATTGGATTATAAATCGAGAACGAATATGGGATATTCTAAAAGTAGAAATAGATGGTTTTAATGATTATTTTAGTGATAATGATAAATTTCCTGAAATTATTTTAAGTGAAATTAAAAAAGAATTTGAAAGTAATCCACAAGGAACAATAATTTTAGCTATATTGAATATGCAGAAATTTCTGAAAGATACAGAGAAAGATGAAGAAATATTATTACGAGATGAAGATTTATGTGGGGGGTTACGCAATTTGGCTGTGACTGTAGAAGCGCATGGTAAAAACATGATAGGTGATAAGGATTTTGGTAGTATGTTGCAACGTCTTTATTCAGACTATTATAAAATAAGTAAAAAAATTGGTGATAAAATTACGAGTGCTAAAAGTATTAAGGAATTTGAAAGAAAACTTGGGCTGATAGAAAAAACAACAATAGTAACAGAAGATGAGAGATATGGCAAACATCTTTTCATTGCGCATCTCTCAAGGAATTTTTTAATGCATACGACCGGTTTAAGTGGCTCTTCACTACAAAAACATCTAATATCAATATATAGATCATTAATAACAACTTTTCTAGTAATATTTGCAAAATATAAAAATGTGTAATGAAATTTATTTCACCAGATACGAGCAATCAATCACCATCATCGGATGCAGTCCAACCCGGATTTCAGCCGATATATCACTACTGTCTCGAAGATTTTCTGAAACTGCGTTATAAGTCTTTATAATTATAGATAGTTAGACCTGTTCTTTGAATTTTTCGACTTGAAACCGTAACTTGATACATGAAATCAATCGGATATTAATTTTTCAGGAGAAAATCATGTATCAAGGTCGCACTATTTTTGCTCAATTGATGGATTTTGCACCTCATTACGATTTCTAGAAATATGTCCAGCGCTATCAAGGAAACAAATGGGTGCAGAGCTTTTCCTGCTGGGATCAGTTTTTGTCTATGGCTTTTGCCCAATTGACCGGGCGCCGCGGTTTGCGGGACATCGAGGCCTCTTTAGGGGCGCAAAGGCATAAATTGTATCACATGGGATTCAGCAGTCTGGTGAAGCGCGGCACCTTAGCCGCGGCAAACCAGAATCGGGATTGTCGCATTTATCAGGATTTTGCCCACTGTCTGATTGATATTGCGCTTCAGCTTTATGCCGACGAAGACTTGGGGTTAGAGCTTAAGCAGACGGTCTACGCCTTGGATTCCACCACCATCGACTTGTGTCTCTCCCTTTTTCCTTGGGCTGAATTCAGACGGTCGAAGGGGGCGGTTAAGCTTCATACTTTAATGGACTTGCAGGGTTCGATTCCGGTTTTCATCGATATCACCAGCGGCAAAGTTCACGATGTGAATATTTTAGAGCGCTTGTGTTTTTATCCCGGCGCTATCGTGGTGATGGATCGAGCTTACCTCGATTATCTTCGCTTATTCCGATTAACGCAAAATGCGGTGTTTTTCATCATCCGGGCGAAGAAAAACCTTAAGTTTCGCCGCCTCTATTCCCGCCCGGTGGATAAATCCAGCGGCGTTCAATGTGACCAGAGCATCGTTTTAACTGGTTATTATCCCAGGAGATATTATCCCCAACAGTTGCGCCGGGTGAAATATTACGATAAGGAAAAGGGGAAGAATTTTGTTTTTCTTACCAATAATTTCCAGCTTTCCGCGAAAACCGTCGCCGATTTGTATAAATACCGCTGGCAGATAGAACTGTTTTTCAAATGGATAAAGCAACATTTGCGGATAAAATCATTTTACGGCACTTCAGCCAACGCGGTTAAGACTCAAATTTGGATTGCCATATCCGTATATTTGTTGGCGGCGATTATGAAAAAAAGACTGAATCTGGAACAAGATCTCTACACAATTCTACAGATTTTGAGTGTAACTCTATTTGAAAAAGTTCATATTTTACAGGTATTTGAAAAATCCGATTACACAATCTCGAGTCGGGATAATCCTAATCAGTTGTTATTATTATAATAAAAGTCGAGACAGTAGTGCCGATATATATTAAAATATTTCTAAATCAAATCAATAACAGAGCAGATGATTCTCTGACTGCTCAAAGAGGTTCATTATGAGATTGTTGAATATTGCATTTACTTTAGTACTCGCCTTTATCATTGTAAAATCGGTCACTGCTCAACCACCTCCACAACCTGTGGTCAATCCGGCTGAATTCGAGCCGATGAGCGGTGTTATCGTAGCTTTCCCGCCGCCTGTTCCCATGAGCTTAGTGGCGGAAATATCTGAAGACGCCATCGTTATGTCGGTGGTGCCCGATGTGAGTACGATGCAGTCGGCAATTAATGCTTACGGCAACAGCGGTGTCAATCTGAATAATTGCACTTTCCTGATATGTCCGGCCAGTGCAAATTTGGCTCGGGATAACGGTCCCTGGTATATATTCGATGGGTTGGGTTTTCAAGGTATCGCTGATAATATTCACAATCAGGGGACGCCAGTCGACAGCCTTCCCTGGTACATAGGTGACTCCCTGAACATACCTGTCTATCAGACGAATCTTGTAATCCAGGGTGGCAATTGGATGAGCGACGGGATGGGCTGTGCGATGTCTTCCGGGATGGTTTACACCCAAAATCCCAATCTTACACAATCGCAGATACATGACATTGTTCAAAGATATCTTGGGATCGAAAATTACATGGTTTTTGACGACTGCGGAGGCTATGGTAATGCACACATCGACACCTGGGGAAAATTTATCGATCCTGGAAAAGTCATTATCAAACGATATAATCCGCCAGCGCCGGAATTGGAAGCTCTGGCTCACTACATCTCCACTTTGAAAAGCTCATACGGACGTCCCTATGAAGTAATTAGGATCGAATACGATTACACCACTTCTTACACTAATTCTTTGTTCATGAATAACAAAGTCCTTGTTCCCACGAATAACGGTCATCCCCTCGACTCTTTAGCCCTGCGCACTTACCAGGAAGCAATGCCCGGCTATGAAGTTCTGGGATTTGGACCGGGATGGGGTCCCGGAAACGCACTGCACTGCCGCACTATGGGCATCACTGACCGCTATATGCTGAGGATCACGCATATCCCCATTTTCGATCAGGAGAATTTTGGACAGGATTTTCCGGTTCAGGCGGCGGTGCACGCTTACAGCAATACCCCGCTCTTGGCGGGAATGCCGCAGGTCTATTGGAAAGTCGAGGGAGGGAATTACAATATATTGACGATGACGCATACGGCGGGGGATTCTTTTTTAGCAGTAATACCTTCACAGCCGGATAACACGGATATATACTACTATATCCATGCCGAAGATGACTCGAGCAGAAGCGAAAACCATCCCTATATCGGAACTGGCAATCCGCATCACTTTTATGTCGGACCAGATATAGAGCCTCCGACTGTCGAAACCATAATTCCGGAGACGATTCTCCCTTTAAGCCTGCCGTTAACCATCACCGCTGAAGTGCGGGACAACCGCTGGATTTCTTCAGTAACTTTGGAATATTCGATTAACGGAGTTCCGGTAGATACTTTGGAAATGACACTCCAGACACTCAGCGCTGTTGTTTACGAGGCTGAATTTGACCCGCCGGTTACCCCCGGCGACCATGTACAGCTCCGCATCAAGGCAGTGGATAATTCCACCAATCAAAATACAGCTTATGCTCCTGAGTTTGGCTATTATGAAATCAATATTGTTGGCGAATTGCGTGCCTGCGTCTGGAATCCCTGCGGTCAACCTTCCGGTCAAGCGATTTTCGATCTTCTGCAAACCGGCGGGATACAATGCTTTTATACTGAAGAAGAACCCGTCAGTTTTAACCGCTTCGTTTCAATGTTTATATGTCTGGGGAGCTGGCCCAGCACCTACGACATGAATTTAGACCAGGTCGATAAAATCACCGATTATATCCAAAGCGGTCATTGTATTTATCTTGAAGGAGCGGATTGTTGGGCATATAGTCCTTATCATGATCAACTATCTGAAGCTTTCGGTATAGTCGGTATATATGACGGACCGATACAGTCGAGTATCAATCCGTTGTTGGGAGTAGCAAGCACTTTCACATCAGGAATGTCCTTCAATTCCAACAACACGCACTATGTTGACCGAATCGCCGCCGCACCCGGATCAGATTTAATCTTCGTTCATGCCGATACAGCTTATGGCGTAATACAGGATAATCCTGATTTTAAAACAGTCGGGTGCAGTTTTGAGTTCGGGGGATTGAACGGCAATAATCCCTCGAGTTCACAGCAGATTTTACTGCGCCAAATTCTGCGTTATTTCAGATCAATCCATGCGGAAGTTTCTGGTTCAGATATAGAAGTCTTAGTCGGTCTACTTCCCGACCAATACGCTCTATTTCAAAACCACCCCAACCCGTTCAACTCGATGACTACCATCAGCTTCGGCTTGCCGCAGGCTTCCCGCGTGAAGCTGATTGTCTATGACTTAGAGGGAAGGATGGCAGGTGAACTGGTGGATGGCATGACAGATGCTGGAATACACGAAGTGACCTGGGATGCTTCTAACCTTGCTTCCGGGATCTACTTCTACCGAATTCAGGCAGGCGATTTCACCTCGGTGAAGAAAATGGCGCTGGTGAAATAAGCTCGATGACCAGGAGGGATTCAAGCGCCCGCTCTTTTTTCTGGTGCATACAAGGTGATCCCTTTTATGAGCTTGTGATAATTCTCCAACGATTGTAAAAAGGAGGTTTTCGATGAAAAGGATGCTTATTCTGGTTCTATTCGGTCTTGCGGTCACCTGTCGGGCTGAGATGATGATCGGAAGGATCCAGATAAACTCAACCGGGGAAATCGACCACTTAATCAGGATGGGATTCTCCATCTACCACGATGAATTAGAAGGCATGGTGGATCTCGTCTTTGATGAGCAGGGTTATGGACTGCTCAGAGAAATGGGATACGAACCGCAGGTGCTCGCCCCCCTTTCCACGGTGGAAATGGATATAGATCCTGAATACCATACATATGAAGAATTTACCACAGAATTGCAAAGTCTGGCGGCGCAGTATCCGGATCTCTGCCGGCTGGATTTCATCGGCTATGCCACGCAGTTCCCCCGGACAATCTGGTGCATGAAACTGTCCGATAATGCAGCAGAAGAGGAAGATGAGCTGTCCCTGTTTTATTTAGGCATTCACCATGCCCGCGAACCGGTGGGCGGCGAAACCATAATTTATATGATCAATCATTTCCTGGAGAACTACGGGGTAGATCCTCAGATTACCGACTGGATGAACGACTACGAGATCTTCTTCGTCCCGCTGCTAAATCCCGACGGTCACTATGCCGTAACTTCCAGCATCACCGAATTCTGGCGCAAAAACGCCCGGGATACGAACCATAACGGCATCTATTACGAGTTCGTGGGAACCTCTATGTGGAATACCCGTACTGAAGGGGTTGATCTGAACCGAAACTACGACTGGTACTGGGAACTGGGGGGTTCATCCAATCCACACCGTTATAACTATCGGGGGACTGCCCCGTTTTCCGAGGACGAACTGAGCGGCATCTTGAATCTGGCTATTGAGCAACGCTTCGTTTGCGGCATCACCTTCCACAGCTATGGCGAAGTGGTCTACTACCCCTGGACCTTCAGCGGGCAGCCCGCTCCCGACCAGGATGTCTTAGATTCCATCGCAGAGGCGCTTGCCAGCCGCTTCATTAAGGACAGCGGAGAGCCTTACGACTACGATATAGTTGGCGGCCAAAGCGGACATTGCAGGAACTGGTTTTATGGATTCGCTGGAGCGCTGGCTTACTGTGTTGAACTGAACCCCTCTCCGCTTTTTATCCCGCCGGGGTGGCAACTCGGAGAGCGAACAGAACGCTATATGCGGGGCGCCATTTATCTTCTGGAAAGACTGGCAGGAGCGGGTATCACCGGTCATGTGACCGATGCAGTAACCGGCCAGCCTCTGGAAGCTCGGATTGAAATCCGGGGAAGGATATCCGATCAGGTTCGGCACAGGTTTGCAGAACCGGAATACGGGCGTTTCACCCGACTGCTGAACAACGGCGCCTACACCGTTCTCGCCAGTATGCCAGGCTATCTGACCGAAGAGATAGAGAATGTGGTAGTCAGCAATACCATGACAGAATTGGAAATTCAACTTATGCCTACCCAGGCTGACGCAGACGAAGCCCTGGTTAAGAGCCCCTCAAATGAGCCAAAGTTCAACGTCAGGCAAACCTCGGGTCAAAGGATTAATTTCAGCTTTGAATTGCAGCAGCCTTCGGAGATAGATCTGAAAGTCTACGATGTTTTAGGACGCTTGGCGGCAAAGTTAACTTACGGCTGGCGGGATGCAGGACGACACGAGGTATCTTTCGACGGTTCGAGGCTTGCTTCAGGAGTCTATTTCTATCAGATAAAAGCGGGGAACTTTACCGTTAATGGAAAGATAGCGTTGATGAAATAAGGAAAATCTTCCGGTAGGTTAGAATGTTTATTTTGCTCATATTATTCCCTGATTCTGGATTAAATATGGTGAAATGAGTCAAGAAGGGCAGTGTCATTTGATCGGATTTGAGTATAAAAGGCTTACGTTTTCTTGAATTTATTGAACCGTAAGCCTTTGTTTTTTAAGGTCGGGGCGGCCGGATTTGAACCGGCGACCCCCTCCCAAAGCGGATAAAATCTATCATGCTAATTCATTGTAATAGCTTCATTTAGCTCGTAAGCCCGTAAACCTTCGGATGGTTGGACGCCATCCCATTATTCGGTTACTTATTTTGCTCAGCTAATAATTTGCAAATATAACTGAACTTTAGTATATTACTGAACAACAATACAGTATACTAAGGATTTAGTCATGGAAAAAATCTTATCGCTGATGGAATTTCAAAAGAAATTCACTACCGAAGAAACTTGCTTCGACTATTTGGTCAAAACCCCTGGCCTAAAAGCTTCATCTGCCCGGAATGCGGTCTGCCTCTTTAAAATGTCATCCGCCTTAGGATTTGCGATATTTCCTGCTATTTGATATATAATACCATGACATAATTTATCAAATTATTCCTCGAAACGCTCAGAA
>JABMRZ010000240.1 GCA_013202315.1 Candidatus Tariuqbacter arcticus
GCAGAATACTCTGGACAGAACGGGGATTACAATCTCCTAACCCCTAAATCCTAAATCCTGTTTTCAAGGTAATAATTGGTGAATATCGATGAGTAGAGAATACAATATATATTGCGATGAAAGCTGCCATCTGCCCAACGACCACCTGCCGCTGATGGTATTAGGCGCAATATGGTGCCCCAAAGACAAAGCCCGTGAAATCGCCGTCAATGTCCGGGAAATAAAAAAACGGCATGGACTTCCCCCGTTCTTTGAAATAAAATGGACTAAAGTATCCCCCGCCAAAGTCGATTTTTACCTGGAAATAATCGATTATTTCTTCGATGAAGACGACCTTCATTTCAGGGGATTGATTGCTGAGAAAGAAGGGCTCAACCATGAAAAATATTATCAGGATCACGATACCTGGTATTACAAAATGTATTTTTACCTTCTTAAAGTGATATTCTATCCCACAGACAAATATTACATATATTTGGACATTAAAGATACCCGGAGCAGGAGGAAAATAAATAAGCTTCACGAAGTTATATGCAATAATGAATATGATTTCGATAGAAATATAATTACCCGGATTCAACAGGTTCGTTCCCATGAAGTGGAACAGATACAGTTGACCGATCTGATCATAGGAGCACTAAGTTATCATAATAGAAGACTTCAGGGAAATCAAGCGAAAACAAGCATTATTGCGCGAATCAAAGAAAGAACCGGATATGCTCTTACCACTCAAACCCTGATTCAGGAAAGAAAGTTTAACCTTTTCAGGTGGAAGCCCGATTGGAGGAAGGTTCAGCATGGATAAACCCGCTTGGCTGCCTGAACCGCTGAATCCTGATGATTACGAAGACTGGGAGAGACTTGAAGATGCGGCATATAGAATATTTTGCCAAGATTTCATAGATAAAGAGCCGCCGTTGCATCATGAAAAACTGGTCAAGTTAAATTTTGATAAAGATTTAAGAGAGATAAAAGGTAGAGAGAAGTCTTTTTATCATTTAGTTAAAAAAACCGAAGACAAGAGATCGCGAAGAATTGTTGAAGATCCATTAAGAGCTGCAAGGATTGGCTGGGTTCGCCCTTTAATCGAGAATAGTGATGCAAAAGACGTGCGCATATGGGATTATTGGGAATCTGACTATTCAGATTTTGTTAGGAGATACATCTGGTTGGAAAATTACAGATTTGTTGTGATTCTTCAAGAAGAAGTATCTGAGTTCGTTTTAATTACAGCATATTATGTCGACCGTGAAGATAGGTTAAAAAACAAGTATAATAAAAGGATTCAATAACGAAAAACGCCATCCAAATTGGATGGCGAAAATCGACCTCTGCCTGCTGTCATGGCAGGTGAGCATTTATAATATACAATGAAAACATTTAATTGTCAAGTACTTTTTATAAAAAATGCCATATTTTCACAGGATTTGCTATATTATGTGAAATAAAACCTATATAAATGCCGAAACCGCCTCGAATGAGACGGAATCTTTACTCTTCTTACACATGGTAGTTGAGCTATAAGTAATATACAATAAAAATATCTTTTTGTCAAGTGAAATCTTCATTAATCGTTCTTTCGTGAAATAAATTTTTATTGCATAAGCTCTACGCAGTCAAACTAACAACTAACAACTAATAACCAACTTGTTCGACTATATTTCAGGAAAAATAGCGGGTAAACACCCCACCCGCCTCATCATCGATGTCGCCGGCGTCGGATACGACCTGCAAATCCCCCTTTCCACCTATAATAAAACCGGCAAAATCGGCGACCACTGTAAAATATACACCGAGCTGGTGGTCAGGCAGGAATCCTGGACTCTATACGGCTTCGCCGATGAAGAAGAACGCGCCTTGTTCAAACTGCTGATGACTGTCAGCGGAGTCGGTCCCAAATCCGCCTTAGCCGCGCTGTCGGGGATGTCCGTCCAGCAGATTCGCTCCGCCATCGCTTCCAACGACGCTCAGAAGTTGACCTTAATCCCCGGCGTGGGCAAAAAGACCGCCCAGCGCATCGCCCTGGAATTGAAGGACAAGGTGAAAACCCTGCCCGGCGAAGCGGGTGAAACTATTCCCCTCGATGCAGAGTATGAAGAAGCGGTGTTGGCTCTGGAAGCCCTCGGCTACCACCGCCATCACGCCGAAAGAGCGGTGGCGAAAGTGATGAGATCCGGCGGCGATGAAAAGGCGGGTGAGATTCTCAGGCGGGCGCTGGGATTCTTGGCGGGGAAGTGAAAATATAATTTTAACATCGTAAAAATGGAGTTAATAATGGACACGCAAGTAAAAAAATATTTAGCCAGATTAAGAACTATCTATGAAGAAATTGAGGGTTGGCTCGCTGAAGATAAACAACTGAGAATTGCCTATAAAGAATATAGTATCAAGGAGCTAAGTTCAGTTTCTTATAAAGCGCCGAAGCTATTAATAACTGATGATTCAGGTAAACTTGTAGCTGAATTAATACCTAAAGGTGCTTGGGTAGTTTCAGCCGAAGGACTGATTGATATAAAAGGAGAAATGGGGATTGATAATTTACTATACCTGACAAAAAATCCCCCAATAACAACGCATGTGGCTGTAGGTTCCCAAAAATTATGGAATTCTCCATCAGTTTACAGTAATATTGAATTAGAAGGTTGGTATTGGATTGATCCAAATTCTATGGAGCCAATACTTGTAGAAAAAGAACTCTTCAAAGAACTAGTTGAACAGGCTTCATTTTATGAATTCGATAGTACAAATTGAACAAATCTGGCAAAATTATCTTCGAGCCTTAGACTCTTTTAAAGTAGTCAAAAAAGCGTATGGTAAAAAGGAATTCGAGTTGCTTCGAAAAACCCAATTTTATAACATGAGTAAAGATGATTTCGATAACTGGTATGAAGCATCATCTGAGAATTCGAGAGATTTTTGCATCTTGACTATGTGGGCTGTTTTCGAAGCTGAACTGATAGAATTCATTCAGAGAAAGAGTGATATCGTTAAGAGCATTGCGCCAAAACCTTTTGCAGTAAATCTTTCTAATAAAGTAGAAAACAGTATTGAATATTGGTCTTCTGATGAGCGATTGGATTTAATCAAGACTGTAATTGATCCTAATATCATTGGTCAGGCTAAACAAATCAAAGAATACAGAGATTATATAGCGCACCGGAGAAAAGAACCTTCAGCTTCTGTTGATCCCAAGACTGCTTATTTGGTGTTAAAAAACGTACTCGATGAACTTCATAAAAATTAGAAAAGAAATTTGCCCCAAAACACCCTAACCAACCCAACCCTCACTAACGGCGAAGTCGAATTCGACCGCGCCCTGCGCCCTCAGCGCTTCGATGATTTCGTCGGGCAGTGAAATGAAAAAGTGCGCAGTAGAACAAATTTTCAAATTTAATTTATTATTTATTTGGAGGTTCTATAACAAATATAAATTACAAAGAGGCAAAAATGGAAACTTCAATTCAATCAAAACAGGAGGTCTTTCTTGACAGAGTTAATGAACTTCTATCAAGGATGAAAAAATGGTTATCGAAAAACAATTACTCATTTCAAGACGCCGAGACCAATATAACCGAGAAAAATAAAAGATACTTTGCACCAGCAATTGATTTGACAATACCTGAGAAAAACTACAAGGTCAAAATTATTCCTATTGGGTGTTTTATAATCGGCGCTGAAGGCAGAGTGGATATTGTTGGCAGTCTTGATAGAGCTATCCTGGTTTTTTTAAGAAAGGGCGGACCTGCTGTTACTATCCAAGAACAAAATAGAAATGTTTCTATGACGCCGGGTCAACCGCGCTTATTTTTTAAAAACATTAATGAAGATGGCTGGTATTGGATCGAAGATAAGAGACTTGGCAGAGCAAAACCTATCGATGAAGAACTTTTTATGGATCTTTTAAGGTGGGTATCTTATGAATTATAATCCTTTGGAAATTATCGAACAACATTGGCTGAACCACCAAATATCCATCAATGCCGCAAGGAATATTAAAACTAACTTAAACACTATTCCTTCTGAACTATTATTCGAAACCGAGGATAACTTTATTAAATGGTATGATGTTTATTTGGATGATTCAAAGTCATATATTGTTATTCTTCTTTGGGCGGAATTTGATAAAATCATAATTGAATATTTAGATAAAGAAATTAACGACTTAAAGAAAAATCCAAGAGTCAAATCAATAATTGTGAACCTAAACGATAAGGAGATTGACGAATGGTACACAAAATCTCGTCTAAAAATGCTCAATCATCTAATAAATACCATGGAGCTTTTACAAGCTTATGACACTAGAAATTACTATGCTCATCGAAATCCAAAAAAGAAGTATGTTATACTATCTCCAGAATTAGTTTATAGCAGAATTAAGAAAGCTGTAATTGCTTTACACCCTAATCAACCTATTCCTGATAATTTATTCGAGTGACCAAAAACACCCTAACAAACCCCGCCCTCGCTAACGGCGAAGGCGAATTCGACCGCGCACTGCGCCCCCTACGCTTCGATGAATTCGTCGGACAGACCAAACTGAAGGATAACCTTAAAGTCTTCATCGCCGCCGCCAAAGGGCGCGGAGATGTCCTCGACCACTGCCTGTTCTTCGGCCCGCCGGGGCTGGGCAAAACAACCCTGGCGCACATCATCGCCAGGGAAATGGAAGCCGACTTGAAACTTAGCTCCGGTCCCGTGCTGGAACGGGCGGGCGATTTAGCCGGCACCCTGACTAACTTGAAAGAAGGGGATGTCCTCTTCATCGACGAAATCCACCGCCTGCAGCC
>JABMRZ010000241.1 GCA_013202315.1 Candidatus Tariuqbacter arcticus
CCAGAATACTCTGGACAGAACGGAAATTACAATCCCCTAACCCCTAAATCCAAAATCCTAAATCCTAAATCCTATTTTTAAAAGAAATGAATACCAATTCCTCTAAATCGATTCGCAGAACATTATTCATAATCCTCCTGCTCGCCTTCGCCCTCAGGCTCGCTGGAGTATGGTTCGGATACCCCTGGCTTAGGCATTACGATGAAGTGGGCGAAATCATCCCCTGCGCCTTTCACCTGCTCGATTTTCACCAATCCCAAGGGGTAGCGAAAATCACCCACAACGGTCCCCTATTAAAGTATTTCATGGCGGCGGTTCTGGGGATCTGGGGCTTAATCGGTTCCATCTTCACTTCCCTGAATTCAATAGTCGAAAACTGGAAAACCACCACCTCGGCGTATATTCTAGGCAGGATTCTACTCGGAACCCTCCCCGGAACAGCTATGGTCTGGATAATCTACCTGATAGGAAAACGCCTGAACGGAATCATCGCCGGCTTGTCAGCCGCCTTCATCACCGCCGTAGCCTTCAAATTGGTGGAATTTTCCCACTACGCCACCAGCGATATAACCGCGGCGTTTTTCGTCACCTGCATCCTCTTCTTCACCCTCCGCCATTACCATAATGGAAAAATATGGGATATCCGGCTGGCGGGAATATTCTGGGCTGCTGCTGCTGCGGCTAAACTTTCGACCGCCCCAGCCCTAATAATACCCTTCGCAGGAATCTTGCTCAAGTATCGCTTTAAGAATTTTGAATGGTTCAAAGATCTGCTGAATTTAGCCTTCTTCGCAATAGCAAGTCTGCTGATTTTTCACCTCCCATATATCGCCAAACCGTTAGAATTCATCCGGCTGGTGCTCAACACACTGTTAGTCCAAACCTTCTTCTTTGAAAAGGGATTCTTCTGGTATTTTCACCCGCACATCTTCCCCGCCAACGATGCGCCCGCCGCCGGGATCGGCTGGATATTGTTAGCCGTTTCGCTGTTGGGATTGATTATCAGCCTGTTCACTAAAAACCATAAAAAATGGATAGTCCTTGTTTTCCCCCTGATTTTCTATCTGATTTTAGGCAAATCCCAGGTCAAACATACGCGCTATCTGCTCCCGATGCTCCCCTTCCTCTGCTTATGGGGAGGAATCGCATTCGCCTGGCTGGATAAAATAATCGCCAAATTCCTGCCGAAAAATATCCGTTATATAATCATCGGCATTATCCTAATATTAGCCGCCTTTCCCAATATTAAACATTCCATCGTCTTCGCCCTTCAAGCTTCCAATGGCAATACGCTTCTGGAACTCAGTGACGCCCTGCCGGAAATATTGGACGAAAAATCCACCTGGGCCAAACT
Source organism: Candidatus Tariuqbacter arcticus (assembly GCA_013202315.1). Taxonomy (GTDB): domain Bacteria; phylum Electryoneota; class Tariuqbacteria; order Tariuqbacterales; family Tariuqbacteraceae; genus Tariuqbacter; species Tariuqbacter arcticus. Next base: position 1,355 of record JABMRZ010000241.1, read on the forward strand.
GGGCAGCACCCCCACTAAACCCGGCATTCCAGGTCAATACCTGCAAATCGGCTTGATGGGTTCAGCCAAAGAAAAGCTCTCCCGCGCCGCCCTCCGAGACCTGAAATCCAAGATTCCCAATGTAAATGACTGGGTCGAATCCCACCCCGAAATTGTGGATACAAAAACGCTCTCGTGGACGGAATTATCACCCGATTCCCTGTTTTCAACCTTGAATATCGACTACATCATCATCGATGAATACCAATATCGAACGCTGAAAGAAACCCCGGACAACCGCATCCGTCACCTTGATGAATTTGAAAAGGCGCGGAAAGTTCTGAAATATATAGAAGAAAACGGACGCATCGCCGCCGAATTCAAACCCCGATGCCATCAAACCTGGGGCGAAGGGTTCGCCGGCCGCCAACCCGCAATATGGGTCTACCGCTTTAATACCCAAGACCAATGACAGCTCGAAACTCGCAGCTCGCAGCTTGCAGCTATTATAAACTATGCGCATAGACAAATACCGCTTCGGCAAAATCGTCATCGACGGCGATATTTACACCAACGACCTCATCATCCTGCCAGATAGGATTATTACCAACTGGTGGCGGAATGAAGGGCACATCTTCGACTTGGGAGACTGCCCCCAAATCTTCGCCGCCGAACCCGAATTTGTCATCTTCGGTCTGGGTGCTTATTCATTGGTGAAACTTTCACCGGCATTAATCCGAGAACTTGAAATCAAAGGCATACAATTCCAAGCCCTACCCACCGAAGCCGCCTGTGATCTATTCAACCGTAAATCTTCTCAATTGAAAACCGCCGCCGCTATGCATCTCACTTGCTGACTACAATAGGTATGTTTTTTGCACTTTTCCATTGAGTATTTATTTCAAAGCCTTAATTCTTAGATTCGTGCTTTTTCAGACAGAAAATCGCTTCCCTTCCTGTCATTCCCGCAAAAGCGGGAATCCATTGTATTTATTGTTCATGAAAAAACAATATCGGCAATTCTTTTCAAGCG
>JABMRZ010000242.1 GCA_013202315.1 Candidatus Tariuqbacter arcticus
ATTCTTCACTGCTTTCAGAATGACAAATTCGGTTAATCGGGACTTTTGCAAGAACATCTCTAAAAATGAATAACCACTTTATCAAGGTGAAAAAATGAAAAGAATCACAGCCGCACTCGCTTTGCTGTCGATTATCATTCTGCTAACGGCATGCAGTGGGAAACCTGGGGGATTGAAATCGTTCGATGAAATAGTGCCTGAATTCGTCGACAGGCTGAACGAAGCCAGCGCCACCGGGGTCTTCGACGATTTTATGAAACTGTTCGATAAAAAAGCTAAACTGATTATCAGCACCGAATTCCACCCTGAAGTGCTTATAGGATTAGAAGAAATCCGAGGTTATTTCGTCGCCATTCCACTCGATACCAAATTCCAAATCGGGGAAGTCAGTATCGTCAGATTAATGGCGGAAACGCATTATTCCTTCCAGCAAGTGAACGGAGCTCGAGGAACAGGCGCTTGGAACTTCAAAATGAATAATATGGGAAAAGTAGCCGAACTCTCCATAATTCCGGGGGAATGAACATTTCCTTATCGCTCATTCGCTTTGTCCCGAAAATGATTTTTTACACTATACAATTCATTATACCACTAATTGTAGGGGCGCGGTTTCCGCGCCCATATTTCCCAGGCTGAGGGCGGGGAGACCCCGCCCCTACAACCACCCACCGCCTACCACCCACCGCCTACCGGCCACCGACTACCGGCCACCGGTCACCGCTTGCCGCTTCCTGCCTTCCACATCCAGCCATTTCTTCCCCAGTACCAGCGTTATCGGACTCACCAAAGTCGACAATCCCACGATGACCCACATTAATTGAGTATTCCGCGCCCCCTCTTCCGGGCAGAGGTGGAACAGCAAAAGCCCGGTAGCCGGGCCTGCCGCCACCTTAGCGAAGAACATCGGCATCTTGGAAAACGCCATATAAGACGCTTCCTTCCCCTTAGGCGCGATGGTGGCGGTGTAGTCATACAGCCGCGGCGACCAAATCGCTTCACCGATAGATAACGCCACCTGGTAAGTCGCAATGAATACGATGCCTTCTCCCAGCCCCATTATCAGCACCGACCCGGCGCTGAGGAAACTGCCGAGGACGATAACATTGAAAGCGTTCATCCGCCCGGTTATGGCGGTCATCACCGGAACTAAGAGGATGATAATCGCCGGGTTGATGGAATACAGCGGTCCTATCCAATCGCCCAGATTTATCCGCTCCATATACAGCGGATATAGGAAATGATTATACTGGAAAATCATCTTCACCAGCACCAACAGGAAAATAAAAGAGATGAAAATCCAAAAACGCTTTTCGATCACTACTTCCTTCATAATCTGCCAGGGGCTTTTGCGTTCCCCATAGGGGGAAGGCTGAGGCGGTTCTTGAGTCGCTGTCTTGGGTTTAGCTTCACTGACTTCCGCTTCCTCCGTCTCCAATTCCGGCACCCGGGCGCGAATGAAAAATATCACAATTACGAATGAAACTAAAGTGGTGAGCACACTGACCAAAAAAACAATCTGAATCGGAATAACCGTCAAATTTATCCCGGCGACTTGGAAATGCATAGTCTCGGTGCCGAAATCGCGAATCGGCTTCAGCGTCAATCCCGCAAGCAGCGAGCCGATATTCATCACCACATAGTACCAGGAGAAGGCGTATCTCTGCGCTTTGGGGGTGGAATAAATCTTGACCGAAGCTGCCAGCAGCGGTATCAACCCCGCAAACGCCACCGATAACATGAACAATCCCGGAAATACTATGAACGGATTGGTGAAAAAGGTGATGGCGATTCGCCCGAAAAGCGCCGCCACCAGCCCCCCTATCAAGGCCTTTTTTATCCCCAGCGAATCCGCAATGAAACCGGAAAATAGCATAAAAAAGGACATCGAAGCCGAATATAGCCCCGTAATAGTCCCCGCGGTAACATCTGAAAGGTTCATCCCATCTTCATAGGTCAAGAAATGCATCAGCATCATAGTCGAGGAAAAGTAACAGAGACTTTCCAAAATCTTGACCAGATAAACGAACCATATTTCCCTGGGGCAGGTGGTCAGCCCCTTGAGCCCTTCCCAATAATCGAGGGCGATACGGGCGACGAAATTCCGGTCTTGAATCATACCAGTTGCTTCCATAGAACCCTTGAAATTATTTATGATTGATTTAAAATAAGTATCAAGTGTCAAGTACCAAGTGCCAAGTTTTTAAAAGTAAGAGAATTTTTTCACAATTCCAAATATTCTCCGTATTTTAAAGATTTTACCGGAACAATTTGACTTTACCAATTTTTGATTAAACCTTTAATCCACACCAAGGGTCAAACAGTGTGAGGTCAATTGATGAATGACGAAAAAGAAATAATGGAGAGACTGCGGACAGGCGACGATGCCGCCTTCGCCGAAATGGTGCGTAATCACCAAAAAGAAGTGCATATGCTCGCATTGAGGCTGCTCGGCGACAATGAAGAAGCCCTTGATATATCCCAACTGACTTTCATCAAAGCGCACAAAGGATTGAAAAATTTCCGCGGCGACTCCAGTATTTCCACCTGGCTCTATCGAATCGCCTATAATCAATGTATGAAGAGGCTCAGTTCCGCCCGCTGGAAGCGGTTCATACCTTTGGAAGACAGCTTCATCACTGAACCATCAACTAACAACGCTCAGAATGAAATCGAACGAAGCGATTTCCGAACGAACCTGCAAAAGGCGGTCGATAAGCTGCCCCCCCAGCAAAAAGCGGTCTTCGTAATGCACCAACTTGAAGGCTTGAAATTATCGGAAACCGCTTCGATTATGAACCGGAAATTGGGCACTGTCAAAGCCTTGCATTACCATGCGGTGATGAAACTCCGGTCGGCGCTGAAGGAATGGAAACACGCTGAATTCTCCGCCTGATTTCCTGAAAAAAACAAAATTCCGAGGACATAATGGAACATATAAGCGAATACCGGCTCATCGAATACAATTCCGGCGAATTGGAAGGTGATGAAATGTCGGAGGTTGAGAATCACCTCGAGTCGTGCGATAAATGCCGGGAAAGGCTCATCGCCCTGCGGGAAGATTTGGGCGCCGTCGCCGCCGTCTTCCCCGCTGAACCGGAAGCCGCGTTCTGGGCTTCATATCTCCCCCGCCTGCGCAGCAAGATGGAAAAAGGCTCATCAGTTGTATTCGGATATATCCACCAGTTGTCGACAGCTTTAGTTGGCGCCGCCGCCGCCGCGGTACTGTTGATTTTCCTCAACGGCGGTTTCAATACCAAGACCGTGCCTCTATATTTCGAGGAATGGTCAGCGGTTAATTTGTATGAACCCCTGCCAACAGATATCGACTCGGAGACATTCAACGAAGCGTTCAGTCAGATAGCCGGACTAAGCCAACCTGAATTTATGCCGGTGAACGACTACGATATAACCGAAATGCTCAACCAGCTTTCTTCCGATGAAGTTAATCAAATCTTCGACTTTATGGAAAACCAATCCATATTATAAACCCTCATGCCGGTTCCCGGCACAACTTAGAATGA
>JABMRZ010000243.1 GCA_013202315.1 Candidatus Tariuqbacter arcticus
GTTCTGAGTCATGCTGTGCTCAGTTCTCTGTTAAATGTTCTCAGTAAATTTCAAATATCTTTGGCTAGGCTTTAGTCCGCCTCCCGGCGGATTCCCACCCCTTCCTGTCATTCCCGTATGCTTTTAACGGGAATCCATACCCGATTTTCATTCTAAGTTGTGCGCTGCAGGCGCATGATGGTTTACTTTGAAAATAGTCGACAGTAGACAGTAGACGGTGAACAGTATACAACTAAATTGTAATTTCCCCGAAGGAAACCGGCCTGTCTGGTCGGTTTTTTTTCAAAAAATTTTGATTTTTGTCTTATTTGTTTTATATTTTAAAAACTTGGATGGGGGGGATGCTGTTTTCTAATCGATATTTTGAAGATAATTATGTCCCTTCTGTCCAAATGGGGCTTCAACCGCAGGGAAAGGATTGCGGTCTGTATCCTCACATTAGCCCTGTTGGCTGGTATTGCGGCGACACAAATTCGCCATCTGTCGCTTACCCAAAATATGGATAATCTGACCCCGGAAGATTCGATTGCCATATCCAAATTAAATCAATTCACACAAACGCTGAAGGATTCACTTTCGGACAACGACGAAACCGGGATAGTTAGAGAAACACTCCAACCGCTTTTCCCGATTGATATCAACGCAGCCGCTGCAGCCGAGCTTGAAATGCTCCCCGGTATCGGTCCGGTTCTCGCCGGAAGAATCGTCGATTACCGCCAGTCGCACGGACCCTTCACCGCAGTCGATTCATTGATTAATATTACCGGTATCGGTTCACGCAAATTATTGAAAATAAAAGAATTAATTACTATCCAAAATTCAAGAGGGGAGGATTAGTATGTCTGAACCCACAGGCAAGGGTTCCATCATATTGAAACTCGTAATCCTGCTGTTAATAGTTGTAGTCATCGCTGCCATTCTGTACCCTCAAAAACAGTGGAAAAAGCAGGCGGAGGAAGAACAGTTGTGTCGACTCCATATGGAGAACTTATATTACAGCACCCTGCAATATTTGAAAAGATATAAAACATTTTTCGCCGATCTGGATAGCCTGCTTCGATTTATGGAGTCTGACAGTATGATGGCGCCGTCGGGATTATTCGAGGTCGAAAAGCTCACCATTTGGGAAAGCCCGCGCGATTCATTCTTAGTGGGATTTCCGGATACATATCATTATGAGAAACTCGATTGGGAATACTGTTCCCCGGAATCACTGATGGTGTGGCTGGTTCCCAAAGAACGCTTCGTTCGCAATCCCGAATCCAAGATGATGTTTGCCTCAAACGATGAAATTCCGGTTGAAAGGCGCCAGAAGGGTGAAGATGATATATATATCACCATCTGGGGGAAGTCGCTGATCAATTATGAGCGGATTCCCGTCGATTCGGTGAAGCTGCCCATTAAATACTATGCCATTTCGGAGGATCCTGCGGATTTCCGCGCCTGCCCCGCTTGTGGAGAACCCTACGATATCGCCACCAATGTCAGCTTGAAGCTGAAAGGTGAAATCGTATATAATGTCCTGAAGAAAGAAGGCGGCAATGTCCAAGAAAATGAGTTCTTGAGCCACCTCTTCATTAAGAAACTCAAGTCTGACGCGGCGATGGAAGCGCTGAAGCTTATCAAGACGGATACCACCATTTTCATCAAGAAGGAGGAACAAGCGAAAATTATGATGCTTGGCTCCTTCCCCTCCGATACAGTGGTAATCGCCGATGAAGACTCTTCTCGAATCGCTGAGCTCAGGGATTCTCTTTTAACCGCTATGAAAGATTCATTAGTGAACGCTAATTTCTATCATTTCTTCTCATCGCTGAAAGCCAAATCGAAAGTCATTCTTGAAGAAGAAGTATCGCGCATTGTAGATGTGGATTCGGTTTCCGCTTGGGATGACAGTCTGCGGATACGCGATTTGATGTTTTCCCCCGAATTGGATGAAAAAGAAAAGGAATTCGCCGCCGATGAAGATGTATCTGAGATGTTGAAGCGGTTGGAAGCCGCCGAAAATTACTATATTGCGAAAATTGACACCGTTGGATTGACTATATCTTGTCCCATAGATTCAATATATATTAATCCCGATAGAACCCTTTTACAGAAAATCTTCGGGGTCGGACCAGCGAAAAACCACGGTGAGATAATGAACGGCGATTATTCCTGGAGCGAAAAGAAATAGACGCTCATATTGAGGATACTATCGATGAACAATGCGGATGAACAACATCCTGCTTCCGAAGAAAATGATGATAATACTCAACCGATATCTTCGGATGACGATTTCAATCAGGAGAAGAGCGGCGAAGATGAAACTGACTTGCAGGAACCGGTAACAGAGGAAGAATTTATACTGCTGAGACTGACCTTTGACCAGCATAATTTCATTCTCGAAAAGGGAGCCCTGCAGGAAGGTGATATACGGTACTCTCAGCTCGCCGCCGGAGACTTATCCCGCGATTTTACCCCTGCTCTTTTAAACAACGAAGATGAGACAGCAGGCTTCATCGACGAAATTAATCAAGCGGTCAAGGAATGGACTCATGAAGATATACGCATTGCGATAGTCCTTCCCGATAATTGGGGCTTTGTCAAGGAGATAACCGCCTCGAAGAATCTCCCCGAAGATGAACTGATTGCGCATATAGCTTGGTCATTACAGTTATCCGGCTGGGAAGATAAAGAAAAAGCACGCTTCAATTTCAAGTTCTTGACCGATGATAATGTGCTGGTAGCGGCTGTTAGGGAGCGGGTATTTAAATTTGCTGAATCCATTGCTCAAAGCCTATCCGGGAAATTAGTCCAACTGTCTCTCAAAGATGTGTCTCAAATTAATTTAATCCCTGAAGTCCAGCCTGAAATTGAAGATGTCGAGTTCCCATTCCAAAAAGAAGGTAGACCGAAGGCGCTGCTTTTAATTCCCTTCTTAATAATAATTATTGCAGGAATTGCCTATTACCTTTTCGGGATAAAAAAAATCGATATCGCCGGCGGATTACCTTTCTTGGACAAGGGCAAGCGGCAGATTTCTCAAGACATAGCTGATTCATCCGCAGCAGAAGCGATTGTACAAGCGGTTGATTCATCGATAACCTCCGGGCAGGAGTCTTTCGCTGCTGCAGATTCAACATCGATACCACCTGCTCAATCCGACGATGTTTATAAAGCCCGGATTGAAGGGGGACCATTTTCCGGCTTATTATCAATATTGAACGAAAAATCGAAGATAAGCTATCTATCCATCACCGAAGGGACTGTTAGGTGTGAATTGTCAGCTTCTTCTTTCACCAAGCTGAATAACGCTGTGAATGAGATTAATCGCAGCCGTTTTGCAGGTTCAGCGGAAATCATTCAAAAAGAAGTTGTCGGTAATAGATATAATGGAATAATTGTAGCACAAATTGCCAATGAAACTTTAGACGCTTTCAGGCATCCCGATGAAACTTCAGTTTTATCGCTTTTTGTAAATGAAGGCTTTAGTTTTGAGGATAACATCCTCATAGGTGATATGGAAGAGATAACTTCAGCGCTTTCGCTGATTGATAATAATCGAATTTTGTTCTACCGAATATCTTTGGTCGGATTTGGCTCCAATAAATATAAGTTAAAGATGGAATACTGAAGATGATAAGGGTTACCGGAGGGGTTTACCGCGGTATGCTCCTCCATTGTCCACGGGATATTAGACCCACCTCAGGTAGAATTAAAGAGTATATATTTTCTCAAATCAGCCAGTATATTGTGGGTGCAAAAGTATTGGATCTTTTCGCTGGCAGCGGAGCGCTGGGGATTGAAGCTGTTTCCCGCCGTGCGGCTGAGGTTGTTTTCGTCGATATATCCCGCCGCTCATATACTGCTGTTCAAAAAAATATTAATAAGATTGGATTTAAGGGCAGGATAATTCGAACGGACGCAATCCATTTCATCCGCAATTATAAAAGCGCCCCTTTTGACCTCATCCTTATAGACCCCCCATATCAGGAATTCGATCCACACACTATATTAAGTTCGATTGAGGAATCCAGCCTTTTGAACGAAGGCGGTCATTTGGTATTAGAAATGACGGCGGGTGAACCCGAACCGGAAACACAATCACTGCGGTTGATTTCCTTCAGAACTCTAAGTGACACCACCGTAGGAATCTGGTTTCGCTGAGGAGACCAGTTCTCACACCTGACCCAAGCGGCCATCTTTTTTCATCCTACCCATTCATCTTCCCATTTTAGTCGACTATCTCCGGCAGACAGCTAATTACGAACAATTGCGTCAAGTCATTGTATAATTTGCCATATTTTACTAAATTTATAGCACACAAGTTGTTAATCGATATGAGGAATCGGAAAATATTAGGCGTAGTATAAAGGGATACAACATAGATGATAGTCACTGAAAAAAAGCCTCTCGAAGAGATGTTGGAATATCTTATAGATGAGGACAGAATCTTCATCGTAGGCTGCGGAGATTGCGCAAAATTGTGCCAAACCGGCGGTCAGCGAGAAGTGGAAGAAACAGCTGAAAAACTAAGCCAAGCCGGTAAAATCGTTACCGGACGGATTGTCTCGGACGGACCTTGTCATAACCTGCGGGTCGCCAGAGAACTCCGCACCGTTTCTAAACAGGTCGCCCAAGCCGATGGGATACTCGTATTGGCTTGCGGAGCCGGGATTCAATCGATAACCGATTTGACCGAAAAGCCTGTGCATCCAGGGTTGAATACTCTGTTCTTGGGCAATGTCCGGCGGTATGGTTCCTTCGATGAGCGTTGTGCGCTATGCGGCGAGTGTATCTTGGATTACACCGGAGGAATTTGCCCGGTTACCCGATGCGCAAAATCGTTGGTCAACGGTCCCTGCGGCGGAGTTCAGGATGACGGTATGTGCGAAGTGGATGGGCGCGAATGCGCCTGGGTGCAAATCTTTGAAAAGCTGAAACAACAAGGACGAATCGATATGCTCGATAGATACCAGCCGATGAAAGATTTCGAACTTTCCATCAAACCGGGGAGAATGAACTTGAGAATCGAAGACCAGGACACCCGCTCTCAAAGACTGATGAGTGTACTGATAGAACGGGAAGAGAAATATAAATTTTCGGAATTCGGACGCCGCAATTGGCAAATTAAACTTGAAGAAGTCAAAACCCATAATTTAACCCGGCTTCAGCGTGAATTGGAAGCAGGACAATCAGTCACCACCGTTGAAATAGTCCCGCCCAAAGGGGTGAACGCCGAGCCTCAACTGGGATATGCCGATAATTTAAAATCCTATGTTACAGCGGTGAATGTGAATGAAAACCCCGCTTCCGTGATGAGGGCGAATTCCCTCTCTCTCTGTTCGATCTTCATTCAGCGGGGGATTGAACCGGTATTGCACCTCACCACCCGGGAGCGAAATCGGCTCGCTCTGCAGAGTGAGCTCCTGGGCGCCAGCATTATGGGCATTAAAAATGTGATGGTGATGACCGGCGACCATCAATCTATGGGCGACCATAAAGAAGCTAAACCGGTATACGACCTTGATTCGGTGCATCTGCTCAGGCTGATCACCGAAATGATGGGCGGCAAAGACTATAATGGCAACGACTTGGACGGGGCGCCGAAATTCTTCCCCGGAGCGGTAGTCAACCCTGGGGCGCAGTTGATTGAAGCTCAGATTCTGAAGATGCGGAAGAAAGCTTTGGCGGGAGCGAGATATTTCATCACCCAAGCTGTCTACGACTTGAAAAAGTTCGATGAGTTTATGAATCTGATAGTAGATGTCGATGCTTTCGTCATCGCCGGGATTATTCCCCTTAAATCGGCTAAAATGGCGCGCTATATGAACAGTAATATTCCCGGAATAAATGTCCCGGAGAAATTAATCGAACGAATGGAAAAGGCAAAAAAACGCGCCCCCGAAGGAATCGCCATCGCCCGCGATTTAGTCCGGGGATGCCGGCAGCTCTGCAACGGTGTGCATATAATGCCCATCGGCAAATACAATTGGGTGCCGGCGATTTTGGGAGTTGAATAGAGCTCATACCCATTTTTTAGTTTAATATAGCCTAAATTGTTGATTTTTAGGGGAGATTTGTGTATAATTTATTTAAGTGATTGTTGATATTAAATGGAAGAACTTTTAGCCAAAGATACATGTGGAGTCTGTGAATAAAGTTATAACTGTTTTTCGGATTCGCCATCGTAAAGATGTATATATAGCCATTCTTAAAAATAATGTCTTATCTTATCTACATTTAAATAATATTCTAAGTATTTGATTGGTAGGGGTTTGATTAATCAAACCCCTACAGATGATAATAGGACAAAATTTTCAAGAATCACTATAGAATGAAAATACCTGGCTCGCGGACTCGCGTTCCGGCTATTTTCAGAGTAAATAATATAATAAAATGGTGAAATAATCATGAGAATCATCGTTATGAAATCGGGCGTTTTTCGCTCATCGGCTGTCTTGTTAATCTTATTATTCGTATCCGCGGGATGTTTCGCGCAGGAGGAAGGGGTAACAGAGAATGACCGCAAGTTTTATCTTTACAGCATCGATCAACTCAGCGCCGCTAACCAAGATATGCAGGATCAATTGGCGGCTGATAATGAGCTCATCGATCAACTTCGCGCTGAGTTGGACAGTCTGCGTTCGGAAATAATCGCGATTCAAGCGGAAGCAGAAGCGGGCGGGGGTTACACTTCATCCCCAAGTCCAGCCGCACCTATTGTGTCTATTCCCCCATCTGAGTCACAGAGCCTGGGTTATGAGGAGGCGTATCGAAAGGCGTTGGAGAAGTTCAATCAGAGGGATTACAAGAAAGCCATCACTATGTTTAAGGCTTTGATTGAACGGAGTATGACCAATGCGGTGTCGGATAATTGCCAGTATTGGATTGGGGAATGTTATTATGGGCTGCGGGATTACCAGAAGGCGGTAATCGAATTTGAGAAGGTATTTTCCTTTTCCAACACCAACAAGGACGACGACGCTCAGCTTAAGTTAGGAATGAGCTATATTCGTTTGGAGCAGAAAGAAAACGCCCGCCGTGAATTGACTCGTCTTCTATCGAATTACCCCGACAGCGAATTCACCGCCCTGGCTCGAAAATTGTTAGAAGAACTCTGAAAATCCAGCGGAGTGAACTAATTATCTGATGTTTCTTTCGAGGTATTCGCTAGTTCTGTCATTGGGTTATCTGAGCCTCCTAATCTCATTAATGCCTGCGAAATGCGATGATAGTCCGGATGGGAGTTATGTATGGCCTTTAAAGGATTATTATGCCATTTCTTCCTCCTTTGGCGAGTATCGCCCGGGGCATATTCATATGGGGATAGATATCCGCACTCCGGGGATAACCGGAATTCCGGTGGCAGCGGTGGATGATGGATATATATGGCGGATAAAGGTCAAATACTGCGGTTACGGCAGGGCTTTATATTTGAGGATGTCAGATGGCAGAATGGCGGTCTACGCTCATTTGAAGTCATTCGCGCCCGATATAGAAGAGTATCTATTGGAAAGACAGTGGGGGAACAAATCATTCACTCAAGATTTATACCCATCCACAGAGCATTTCAGATATAAAAAGGGTGATATAATCGCCTATTCCGGCAGGAGCGGTACTAAACACCCTCACCTCCACTTTGAAATCCGCAATTCCAGCAACGAATGTCTGAACGCATTATCTCAAGGGTTCAGCATCGACGATAATAAACCTCCGGTGATTAAGAGCATGGGGATTATTCCTTTGAGCAGTGAAGCGGAAGTGAACGGGGATTGTCAGCCGCAGGTGTTTCGTGCGGTTCGTAAAGGGAAGGGAAAATATTCAATAGAAGAGATTCCCAGGGTTTATGGTCATACGGGCTTGGCTGTATTATGCTATGATTTGACCGATGGTGCGCCCAATCCGATAGCCATTTACCGGTTGGAATTGCTGTTGGATGGTGAAACGAAGTTTGACATTCAGTATGATTATTGCGATTTCGACAGCTATCAGTTGATCGAAATAGACCGTGATGCTTATTTAAGCCGTCAGGGAGCAGGGCGTTTTCAGCGGCTTTTTCTGGCGAAGGGTAATACGATGCCGTTTTACAGCGGGGACGGCAAAATAGATAGATGCGATATGGAAGCAGGCTTGTGCGGTTTCACGGTTCGGGCTGAAGATTACTACGGTAATGTTTCCATATTGAGTGGTGAGTTTGAAATCATAGAAGAGCCTACAATCCCTGCGCCGGATGTCATCGATGCGTTCAGCATCAGAGTCGATGGAGGAACCGGAACAACATCTGCGAGCTATTCTTTGGAATTTTTCCGCGATTGGGTCAGGATTGAAGCGGCGGCGGTGGTCAATAGTATGTCCTGGGATGGCGGAGCGGAATATCGAATAGTTTTTTCTCGGAATGGTAAATCTCAAATCGGAAGAATCCCGTTTAATCCGGAAATGGAGGGTTTCAATTATCTGATGAGCGGTGATGGTTTCGTCCTTGAAAGCTGGTATGTGGAACGGATCGATAAGGAAAGCGGGGGAGTCTTAGTTTCGCCCGAGGGTGATTTCCGGGTAGTCTTTAAGCCGGATGGGATTTATGAGGAGATGTATTCCGGGATTAAGGCGGTTAATGTGAATGAAAATTGTTGTGATTATGAACTTGGCGTAAATAAGGGATATCATTTGGAACCGCAGTGGATTCCGCTGCAGAGGCCGGCTTCATTGGAATGGACGGTAGAGGATTCCTGTTCTCAATTAGGAATTTATTTCTTGGATGGGGACAACAAGCCGATATTCCTGGGGAATCGGCGTGATTCCACCACAGTCATCGCGGAATGCCTGAATCTGGAGACTTTCGTTTTATTATACGATAGGGCGCCGCCGGAAGTCGAGATGATTCATCCTCGCCGGAACGCTCCTATAAGGCAGAGGAAGCCGGAATTCCATTTCAGCTTGGATGATACCCTTTCTGGTATAGACGGCGGAAGCGTTATGATAACTATTGACGATGAATGGATATTGACGGAATACGATCCCCCGGTTAAAAAAGCGTATGGTTATCTTCGCTATCCATTGAGACCAGGCGAGTATAAGGTGATGATTAAGGCTGCCGACCAATGCGGTAATGAAACTTCCGAATCATATATCATCAAGGTCGAGGGATAGATGATTCCGCTGAAGGACGACATTCCCACTAATCGTTTTCCCATAGTGACGGTGATTTTCATCGCCGCCAATATTATCATTCATTTTTCCTTGATGGCACTTAGCCCCAAGGAACACGCGGAATTCATCAAGTTATACGGTTTCATTCCTCAGCGGTTGTTTATAGGGGTGGGAGTTGATTCTCCGGCACCGGCTGTTTTCACGATTTTCAGCAGTATGTTTTTGCATGGGAGTATTATGCACTTGGCGGGGAATATGCTGTATCTTTGGATATTCGGGAACAACATCGAAGACATAATGGGGCGGTTTCGCTTCGTGGTTTTCTATTTGTTATGCGGGATAGGGGGAGCGATGGTTCAGGGGGTGTTGAAGCCGGATTCAGCGATTCCGATGATAGGGGCGTCGGGGGCGATTTCGGGGATTTTAGGGGCGTATTTAATTCGTTTCCCGCACGCGAGGGTTACAATTTTGATATTTCTGTTTTATTTCATTCATTTGTTTCAAGTGCCGGCTTGGGTGGTGTTGGGATTTTGGATTTTTTATCAGGTGATTTTAGGATTGGGGACACTGGGCTCTCAGGGTGGCGGGGTTGCGTTCTTCGCTCATATCGGCGGGTTCGCCGCTGGTTTGCTGCTGATTAAGATGTTTGAGAAGCGGCGGAGTTATCAGGGAAGATGGGCGCCGTTTTCGGGGTGAAATTATTCAGGAATTGGGAATTGGGAATTGGGAATTGTAAATTTGTAATAGGTAATTGGGAATTTGTA
>JABMRZ010000244.1 GCA_013202315.1 Candidatus Tariuqbacter arcticus
ATATTACATTTACCTTTTAAAAAGGATTTAGGATTTAGGGGCTGTCATTCCCGCATGCTTTCAGCGGGAATCCATACTATATTTTTTCGCTTGGCATCGGCTTGTCAGTATAAGTTCCACAATATTTCTGTATGTCTAATAATTACAGTCTGCTGATTAGATTAAATAACCGTTAATAATAATAGTCTTTGCGTTCTTTGAACCGTTGCAGTGAAAAAGCACATAACACTATTCAATTGGGCGGAAAACATCCCGCCTGATAATTAAAAAGGGTGAGATCAGCTTTTAAATATTACGGTTGATATGCCAATCACACCCTTTTTCATATTTGAATATGAGATGAAATTATTCAGAATAGTCGCCGCCCTATTTCAGGGTCTGATAAAAAATCACAGCTTCTTCACCGCTTCCCCAGTCTTCTCCAGCGCAATCTGAATGTTCTCTACCGAATTGGCATAGGAGAACCGTATATACCCTTCGCCATATTTACCGAACGAAGTCCCGGTTAAAGCCGCCACGCCGGCTTCGTTCATCAGGAAATCCTCCATCTTCTGGGAGGGAATGCCGAATTCCTGAAGGTTGGGGAAAACATAGAAGGAACCCTTAGGGCGCAGGCATTTGAATCCGGGAATTTCATTCAAGCCGTCTACAATGATATCCCGCCGCCGCTTGAATTCAACCACCATTCGCTTGACTTCATCCTGCGGACCTTTGATTGCTTCGATGCAGGCGCGCTGGACGAAAGAATTGACGCAGGAATTGGAATTGGTCTGAAGCTGCGCCACCCATTTCGCCAGTTCCTTGGGCATCAAGCCGTATCCCGCCCGCCAGCCGGTCATAGCGTAGGTTTTGGAGAACCCGTCCAGCAGGATAAGTAATTCTTCCATTCCGGGGAATTCGATGAGCGAATGATGTTCACCTTCATAAACGATATTGCAGTAGACTTCATCGGACAGCACCCAGAACCGCTTTTCGAGCGCAATCTCGGCTATAGCCGCAAGGTCTTCTTTTGTGAGCACACCGCCGGTGGGGTTCTGAGGGGAATTTATGATGACATATTTAGTTTTATCGGTGACCAGCTTTCTGAATTCATCCACATCCATACGGAAATCGTTTTCTTCCCGCAAAGGGATGGGCACCGGTTTGGCGCCTATCCAATTTATCACCGACCCATAGATGGGGAAACCGGGATTGGGGTAAATGACTTCATCGCCCGGATTGACCGTCGCTAACAGTGAAAAGAACATAATGGGCTTCGCCCCCGGAGTAACCACCACATTTTCCAAATCGTAGTAATTCACCCCGCGCCGGGTATTGATGTCATCGGCGATGGCTTGGCGCAGATCGGGATAGCCGGGCGATGGATTGTAATGGGTATAACCCCCGCGCACCGCATCGACCGCCGCTTCGATGATGTTCTTAGGGGTGTCGAAATCGGGTTCACCAATTTCCAAGTGTATTATTTCCCGCCCTTTAGCTTCCAGCGCTTTGGCTTTCGCCAGGACGAGGAACGCTGTTTCAGTCCCTAATCGGGACATAGAATCTGCAAGTTTCATTCTTGTTTCCTTTGTTTTAACCTATATCTTTAATGGTTTCTTCTGCCCATTCAAAAACTTGTTTTGCTAAATCGACGGCGTTTAACCAGTCTTCGCGGGTTATGGATTCAGTTGCACGGGGATAGCGAAAGGTTATGGCATATTCAGTTAGTTTTTCAGCTTCTTTAACAAAATGGGGGATAGAAATTTCCTTAGGCAATGAATTTAATATTTCAGTGATTTTATGAGTCTTCCTTATTTCTATTCCGGAAGCGATTAGAATAGCTTTCAGCGACTTTTCCACAGCCTGCTGCGCGTGAAAACAGCGAATTTCATATAAAACTTCCGGGATGTCAGTTTCGGCTGTGTGTAAATCACTTCGGGCGAATTTTAGCCATAGTTCCAGCGACTTTGGCTTTTTTCTTTCCCCTGACATATATCGATTTCCCCTCTTTTAAAGCGTAATAATATATAAATCCAATATCATCTTTATTTTCGATCATATCCTTTTCTGTGGTGACTAATATATCGTAGGGAATAGAAATGCCTCTTATTTTACTGTAAAGAAACATAGCAGTATTCCTCCGGTGCGTTCCATTCGGCATCACCACCAGCAAATCTATATCGCTGTCCGGAGACATTTCACCCCTCGCCGCCGAACCGAAAAGGATAATCTGCAAAGGGTCGACCAGCTCGACTATGGATTTGATCAAGTCGTTTATTATTTGTTCTTTGGACTTCAAGGCAGGTGGATTCTCTTTCGTTTTAATTACCAGCTAATAAGCATCCTTATTTGCGTTATCAAAATTAATCTGCTTTCTCGCCCAAGTTAATGTCTTTTCCGCTATTTCAATCGCTCGTTTCCAATCTGTTTCAGAAATTGGTTCATAATCGCCGGGATAACGAGTTGAAGCAGCATATTCTGAAATATCAGCAGCTTCTCTATCGGAGATAGGTATAGACAAATTATCAGGCAGTAATTTCAATAAAAGCCTAATATTATGAGTTTTGATATAAGCGATGCCTCTTTGTATTAGAACTGCTTTAACAGCTTTTTCGGTTGCTTGTTGACAATAAAAACAAAGGTCCTCATAATAATCACCGGATTCATATCTTTGAGCTATTTGATAATTACCGATAGCTCGTTTAAGCCAATCTGTCGGACTTCCGATCTCACTATTAGGCGGCATATATACTTTTTCCCTCTTTAAGGATATAATAATAAATTAAGCCGATATTATCCTTATGTTTTTCTAAATCTATGGTAGTAGCTACTATAATATCATAGGAGATACTAATAACAGGGAGGTATTGATAGAGATATCTCGCTGTATTCCTCCGGTGCGTTCCATTCGGCATCACCACCAGCAAATCGATGTCGCTGTCGGGAGACATTTCACCCCGCGCCGCCGAGCCGAAAAGGATAATCTGCAACGGATGAACAAGCTCCACGATGGCTTGAACGAGTCTGTCGATTATTTGAGATTGTGACTGCAAAGTAAATTGAATTTCTTTCCATTCATTTTCATACTAATGTCGCGTCATACCTGCATTGACGCACAAAACATCATGTCATTCCGAACTTGTTTCGGAATCCAGCTTCTTTCGTTCAATCATTCGACTAAGAAACATAAAAGACTCTGGATGCTGAAACAAGTTCAGCATGACAATTTTATTAACATTTGATACCAATATGAACAACTGGATAACCGAAAAATATTATCCGACATTTGGTAGTTGACGCGACACTAATATGATTCTTTCCGGTGGGCTATGCGATAAATGATAACTTCCTTTTTCTCATCATTGATACTGTATAAAACACGAAAGTCGCCGGTTCTAATGCGGAATCGGTCTTTTTGCGATTCGATTTTTTTACATCCACGAGGTCTGGGATCGTCAGCTAATAATTTAAGTTTCGCTCTGATTCGCAAGTACTCAGCATTGGATAATCTGCTGAGATTTTTACGGGCGGGCTTAGTTATGATCGTGTTGTACAACTATAAACCCCGGCGTTCATCTTCATCACGAAGGACATATTCTAACGGCATTGTTTCTTCATCCTCCACTTCATCCATCAGGCGGTTATCATAGAGATCTTCCAGCGCTTCCATCATTTCTCGAAATGTATCCATATCCAGGATGACGCCGACCTTCTTCCCCTTTGAATCCACTATATATTGCGGAGGGTGTTGAAAAAGCGTTGTTGTATCTTCGATCATAACCTCTGTTGGTTCAGAAACCTTCTTACTCATTTTTGCTCCTTATGTTTTGGTATAAGATTCACTGGATATTATGGAAATGATATATTAACGATATTTCCATAATTTCCATTATAGCCAGTGAATATCATTTCCCCCAGCCCTTTTCGTGATAAAGGGCTTTAATTTCAGGTTCGGTCAAGGCGCTCATTTTTTATAAGCGTCTTTGCGATGAATAACCGACCAGATTGTTATCTCTTGATTATCATTATCTAAGGTATAAAATACGCGCCAGTTCCCAACCCTTAAGCGAAAAAATCCTTTCAACTTGTCCCCCTTGAGCGCAAAATGTTCACATTGGACAGGGTTCTCCGCTATAGATTCCATCTTCAATCTAATTCTTTGGATAACAGGCTTGGGAACGGTTTTCAGGTCCTTTTTAACTCGGCGATCGACTCTAATCTTCCAGCTCACTCGGCCCAAACCTCATTCATATCGACAATGTCAGGATTATTTTTACGATTCAGCAATTCTACAATGAAAGCCTCTCTTAATTCACCATCAGGGTCGAGCAGAGCTTCGATTCGCCGATCAATGATTTCGGTCATTAATTCAGTGAATTCGGCAACCGTTAGCTCCGATATTTTCTTACTCATTTTTACTCCTTATGTTTTGGTAAAGATTCACTGGAAATTATTGATATGATGGAAATGATATATTAACGATATTTTCATAATTTTCATCATAGCCAGTGAATTTATCTTTTCTTTCTTTGATTGCAGAATCGCCTTATCAAGTTACGGCTTATCCGGATACAACATATTCCATAGTTCGAGGATTTGTTATCCGCTTCGATGCATCCAATATCTCAAGCCCGACGACATTTCCTTCTATATCATAATCAATAATCACGCCCGGTTTATCTTCATCGCTCTCCTCAATGTCGGCATTACTGAAAAGAATGCGTAAAACATCCACTTCGGGATCGTAAGTTACCTTCATGACTGCCTCCAGTATTTTTCTATCTTATTCACTGGAAATTATGGATATGATGGAAATGACATGTCGGCAATATTTCCATAATCTCCATCATATCCAGTGAATCCCCTTTCCAGTGAATTATTTACTCTTTCTATATTCTTGTATCTTCTTTGTCGGCAAAATTCGTTCTGATTGAAGTTTCGTCTGCCCGAAATTTATAAGCATCGCCACTGAATAATCTGTCGCCACAAGATATTTCAACACCTGAAACCGATGCACATCATTCAATTCTTTCACCGACTTTATCTCCACAATAACTGTTTCATCCACCACGAAATCGAGATAATTCAATCCAACTTACACATCTTCATAGAACACTTGAACCGGTTTCTGCGGCTCGAACGGTATTTCCTGTTTGGTGAATTCGTATTCCAGAGCTTTCTGATAATATTCTTCCGGGAATCCAGGACCAAGGCCGTTGTGAACTTTCATGCAAATACCGCGAATACGATAGCATAAATCATTCAATTCTTCTGTGATTTCCATAGTCATTGCCTTTGATTTATAAGTTAATTCACTGGAAATTATTGATATGATGGAAATGATAAATCGACGATATTTCCATAATTTCCATCATATCCAGTGAATTTATTTTTTATCCCACAACCCCTTCGCCGCCGCCGCTATATGC
>JABMRZ010000245.1 GCA_013202315.1 Candidatus Tariuqbacter arcticus
AAGATTCACAGTAAATTAAGTAATGAAGTAATAGTTCTGAAAAATTAGAAATATCGACAATTTTTTGTCGATGTCGGTGCAGTAAGCGCCTAACCCCTGTTTTCAGAGAAAGTAATTGTCAGTAAAAAATACAATCTTCAAGTGGATTATCCTTTGCCTGGGAGCGGTAATTGCGCTGTATACCCTGGTGTATTCCGTCAGGGAATTCACCAAGGTGGCTGCCTACCAGAAATCCGGCACTTTAACCACTGATGTTACCCTCAATGAAGACAGCCTGCTGGTGATATCGATACTGGACACTTCGGAATTCGTATATCCGATATATCCGTCTTTGGGTGACATCGTAGTCGGCGTCAACGATTCCAGCGCCACCTTGAACAGATGGAATGGGAATTTCTTCGCCCCATTGGAGCCCGGCAGGGTTGTACCCATTGAATACATCCATAACGGCGAGAAATTCAGAACGGAATTGCGAACCCACCTGCCTTCGACTTACTATTTCCTGAATATACTATTTCTGCAGGTGGTGCGGATTTTCCTGACCATTTCCTTCATAGTGGTGGGATTATGGGCTTTCTTGAAGCGTCCGGAATCGGGCGGCGTTCGAGCGCTGGCTCTGTTCAGTTTCGCAATGGCTTCCTTTCTAATAGCTTCGGTCAGAGTGCTGTCGGACCGATATGCCCCCTTTGATATTCCCCTTAATACAGTCTTCAACTTTGTATTCACTTATTTCGTCCCTTTCTTCGGCGGTTTCTGGCTGAATCTCCAGCTTTTATTCCCCCGCCCCAAGCGATTCATTCGCAGGTATCCTAACTTAGCCTACGCGGCTTGTTATGCGCCGTTCATCATCATATTAATCGATGCGAGGACGGTTGGTTTATTTTCTCAATTCCTGAGCTTTCCCGCAATATCCCTTCAGATCATCGCCGGTTTCATCATTTTGGCGAGCAGCTACACCCGCGCAAGGAATAGTCTGGAGAAGCGGCAGCTGAGATTAGTATTGACCGGGTCGGGAATAGGTTTATTCACCCTTTTTCTGTTTCTCACCGTCGCCATTTTCTTCGGGGAATGGCTGTCTGCCTGGCGGTGGAACGCCTTTGCGGTTACATTATGCTTCCTGGCGCTGCTCTTATCGCCCCTCTCTTTCGGCTACGCATTCCAGCGCTACCGGCTGTTGGAAGTTGAAGGTAAGTTACGCCGCGGCACCAGGTATTTTTTAGTTACGGCGTTTCTGCTGGGATTATTCGCAGTTGTGGTCTATTTGGTGGGAATATTGCTATTGCGGCATTTAGGGATAACCAGTCAAACCCCGACTTTCATCATCGCTTTGGGATTGGCGTTGGGGTTTTCGCCGGCGCTTCGCAAGGTTCAAGGGCAGGTTGAACGGCGGTTTTATCCCGAGCGGCATAATTTAAGAGAGGAAATCCGCGACTTCCTGCAGAAAATACTCGCCATACCAGACCGGAAAACCTTGTGGAAACAGGTTGAAGAGCTCTTGCGGGATACTATTAAAGTCGGAGCGATATACCCGGTCCTCAAGGCGCAGGACAGCGACAATTTCTATTATGACGGCGTTGAAACCGAACCGACCTCTTTCAGAATCAACCAGGGGGTTGCGGTCAGAATGGAAGAAGACCGGCGTCCGATTGTGGTGGACGAAGCCATCGCCAGCGCGCGAGCCGGGATTACCATCAAGGAAGAGAGCTGGCTGAAGCGGAAAAATGTCGCTATGCTGCTGCCGATGGTGGTGCATCTTAATCTGGTGGGATTTCTGGCGATTGGATTCAAGAGTGATGGCGAGGATTATTCTCCCGAAGAATTGGACATATTGAATTCGCTGGCTTCACAACTGGCGCTGGCGAGCGAAAACATCCGCCTGCTGGAGGATAATATCGAAAAGAAGCGGATGGAAGAAGAGCTCAATATGGCGCGGGTAATACAAAAAGGCTTCCTGCCGGAAACGGTGCCGTCGACGCCGGGGCTTAAAGTGGCGGCGGGCAGCCGGTTTTGCCTGGAAGTTGCAGGCGATTATTACGATGTCATCACTTTACCCGATGGGGAAACTGTATTGGCGGTGGGGGATGTTTCCGGTAAAGGCGCGGCGGCGGCGCTGTTGATGGCGAATTTACAGGCTTCCCTGCGAACGGCTATTGGGGTCAGCGGTCATTTAAGGGACATTGTGGGACGAATCAACGATTTGATTCACAGCAACACCCCCCCGGAACAGTATATCACCTTTTTCGTGGGTATATTCGATCCGAAAGCGCAAACCTTGACCTATGTCAATGCGGGGCACAATCAGCCGATGGTGATTCGGGAAGACGGGAGAACTATATTGCTCGATAAGGGTGGATTAATCCTCGGAGCGCTGCCCGAGGTGGAATATGAACAGGATACGATTCAGCTTCAATCGGGCGATTTATTACTGATGTATACCGACGGTGTCAGCGAAGCGATGAACGCCGAGGAGGAAGAATTCGGGGAAGGGCGGATATTGGAATATGTCAGAATGAACTTAAACCGGGAACCGGGAGAGATATTAGCCGGTTTGGAGAAAGAGGTGGAAAGTTTCATTGGAAATTCGCCGCTGGCGGACGATTTTACCTTGATATTCGGGAGGGTTGAGGGTAAACCCTCATGCGCCTGTAGCGCACAACTTAGAATGAAAATCAAGTTTCTGTCAGGTGAGGACACCTGACAGCACAGCATTCATGCCGAACGGTCGGGACAATGAAGCATGAAAATAGTGGCTTTTGCCTTTGGAATTGAATCACAGATTTTAAAGGTGTCGACTGCGGAGAGTCGACACCACGGTGAATTTTACCGCCGGGTTACGCTTCGCTTGAAACCCGGCTGGAATGGAGCGAAAATGGTGAATTATCGTTTTTTCCTTTTCAATTTTACATTTTCCATTCTAAATTCTAAATTTTAATTCGACTCTGTCAATCAAGAACTAAAACATCAAAAGGAGTAACTATGAGGCGAGCTGCAGTTTTATTCACTATGGCAGTAGTCATCATTTGGGCGCCTATAGTCGTATCCACCCCGCTGATCGACGCTTACAACGCCGCCCTGCCCGGCGCGGGATATGACAAAATGGTAGTCCTCGACCCGGGTGTTACCTACACCGGCGGCTTGAATATTATCGAGGGGAATGTCTGCATCATCTCTTACGGCGCGGAGATTGACCTTCAAGGCGGTCAGATTATCATCGACCCCGCCGCCATCCTCGACATCTGCGGCGTGGTCATCGACAACGGCGTCAACAACGACCAGGCGCTCAAATACGGCACCGGAGGGCGCGGATGGGTCGACCACTGCACCTTCTATAATAATTACAATTCGGTCTATTTCTGGGATGACGCGGATATGGTGTTGACTTCCAATATCTTCTCCTACGCAACCCACTACGGCGTCTACACCCATACCGATGCGGTGAGGTGGATGGCTTTCAACGATGCTTACCACAATATCAGCGGTCATTATAAAGAATGGTGTCCAGGTTGAGGCGGGGGGTCGGTTGTAAGTTTCAACCCCTCGCCTGGTACAGGCGACCTTTATTTAGACCCCGAATTCGTTGCACCCGCTAACGGCGACTTTTCCCTCAGCAGTAGTTCACCGCTAATCGATGCTGCTCAATTCGGCTACGATATGGGCGCAGTCCCCTATACAATCCGCCCGGTTATGCCTTCCGATTTGCAGATGACCATCGACCCCGTCGATTATTCGGTCGACCTCACCTGGTACAACCCGACGGAAAATACAGCCGGTTATGCGCTTACTTCCATTTCCGGAGTGCGCATTTACCGCAACGATGAAATGATAGCCGATTTGCCGGAGACCGTCCCCGGCGCTTTTGCGCAGTACACTGACATTCCTCCCCTGCAGGACGGCTACCGCTATAAAGTGGCGGCTTATACCGAAGAAGAAGGGATCTACGCCTTCACCTTCGAGCAATGGATAGGACCCCCCGCCTGGGCGGCGCCCACCGGTCCTGACGCTTACGGCTATATTGCGTTGGAAAGCGTTGACCCCGAAGGACCTGAATTCGATTGGATTGAAATCGATCCCACTCAGGGCGGTTCAGGAACGCTTCTCAATTTCACCCTGGATGACCAGACCCTGCATCTAAATTTACCCTTCAGCTTCAAATATTACGGCTTGGAATATGACGAGATTTCCGTTTGCGGGAACGGCTGGACAGCTATGGGCTACACCGAGGATACGGATTATTCCAATACCGCCATCCCCAATTCCGATGGGCCTCCGGCGATGCTGGCGCCCTTCTGGGAAGACCTTTCACCCCAGCAGTCAGGCAGTGTCAGCTATTACTACGATGCTGTCAATCACTGGTATATAATCGAATATTACCGGGTCAGGCAGTATCTCCCCACCACCGCCTTTGAAACCTTCCAGGCGGTTCTATACGACCCGGCGCATCACACCACCGCCACCGGCGACGGCAAAATCCTGTTCCAATGGCTGGACATCACCGACCCCAGCCAAGCCACCTTCGGCATCGAAAATCAAGCCGAAACGGTCGGCATCCAATTGGGTCTGGACGGCAGCTACCCCCCCACCACCGTTGGAATGCAGGACAATTACGCGGTGCTCTTCCTTCCGCCGGAAGAGAACTTTCCGGTTACGGCATCGCTTGTGCCAACCAATCCTCCCATCGTCATCCCCAGCGGCGGCGGCTCCTTCGATTATACCGTATTGCTGACTTCGATCGGACAAGACCCGGCGACTTTCAATGTGTGGATCGATGTCGTTATGCCCAATGGGAGTATATACGGTCCTACAATCAACCGGACTATGACCCTCGATCCGGGCACATTTTTTATGCGAGAGATGACTCAATCGGTGCCGGGAAATGCGCCTGCCGGTGAATATACATATCGCTGCACCATAGGCGACTACGACTTGGGGATATTCTGGGATCAAGACCAATTCACCTTCATTAAGGAGGGGGTCGACATCGCATCGGGAGGCGCTTGGGAATGTTATGAAAGCTCCGAAGCTGAAGAAATCCCCGGTATTGCGGGGATTCCATCCAACCCGGTTCTAAAATCGGCTTACCCCAACCCCTTCAATCCGACCACAGCTCTCAGCTATCAGCTGCAAGCTGCAAGCTTCGTCAAGCTGGCGGTTTATGACATCCAAGGGCGGGAAGTAGCCCGCTTGGCGGAGGGCTGGCATCCTGCGGGAATCTATGAACGAACTTGGAATGCATCGGAAATGGCAAGCGGCGTATATTTCGCCCGTTTCATCGCGGGAGATTACCGACAGACGCGGAAGTTGCTGTTGGTTAAGTAGTTGATGGTTGTTGGTTGTTGGTTGCGGGAAGGATTTTCGTAATTAGATTTGATAAAAAACATTTTTTGATATATTTTACAGTTGGAATTGATTGAAGAATAAACTAACACTTAAACAATAGTGAGACAGCGATGAAAACGACAACAATTGAACTTCACCCGCAGTTTTTGTTTGATGAAGATGGGAAGCCAAAGTCCGTTTTACTTGATTATAAGGTTTACCAAGAACTGTTGGAAATATTGGAGGATTTCGGCTGCGAGGAAATCATTCAGTCAAGATTGAAAGAACCGGATGAGGAATATCTAGAAGCGTGATCAGACATTTCAAAGAATAAATCTTGACAATAGGAACAATAACTAAGACCATAAAGTATAATGAAATGGTATTACCAAGACAATTATTTGGCAATTAGCACTTGACAATATTCTGAAAATCTTGAACAATTTTTCGAATAAAACTTGATTTTTACAATTCAATGGCATATAATTAATCCTGAGTTTGGATATATGCTAATAACTTAAACAAGTAATGGATTTAAAATGCCTTTCCCTGAAGTAAAAAGAGTCATATATAAAAAAAATCCACTTGACAGGGTTATTTGTCAATTGCGATTTCCACCTATTTTAAAAATTGACAAAGAAATACCGGCTGATTTCCAAGAAAAAATACGTATGGATTTTCCGAATTTTGATGAAACCATAGAATGGCCAGATGTACCTAGCGAGATACAAGGTCAATTCCCTCCGGAAATTCTAAGACAAATATCTCAGACGGCACCAATTAAGAATTATAAATTTGCTTCTGATGATAATATATGGATAGTTAATTTAACAAGGACTTTCATCGCATTAACTTCAACCAAATATGAAAGATGGGAAGAATTTAAGGGAAAACTTCAAAATATTTTTAACGCGTTTATAGAAACTCATAACCCTAACTACTTTTCCCGTATTGGATTAAGATATGTAGATGTAGTAAAAAGATCGGATCTTAATCTAGATGGTAAAAAATGGAATGATTTGCTTAAACCATTTGCAATAGGTTTGCTTGGCTCACCAGATGTTGGAAAGTATGTACAGAATTATGAAGCTGGACATGAAATAAAGCTATCGAAAGAGGCGGGTATAGTTAAAATGAGGTTGAAGCTTGTAAAACATATTGACAGCGGAGAAGAATGTTTTATGATTGACAGCGATTTTTATAATGCAAGTAAGACAAGAATTGAGTCAGCGACAGAAATATTGGATCAATTCAATAAAAGAGCATCTCGTTTAATTCAGTGGGTTATAACTAAAGAACTACATAATACACTGGAGCCGCAAGAATTATGTTAGATGTATATCAAGTGGAATCTATAAAAAATCCAGAAGTTCTTAATATATCATCGGGCTCTTCATTGCAAAATTTGCAATGTTATTCTTATTGGCCCGTGGTTTTTCAAGAGGAAATAGATCGATTTATCGATATCGCTGATACTTCAAAAAGTAGTACAATAGGCGGAGTAATTTATGAAAGACATTTTATCCCAAGAAGATATTCATTTTTAATTTCTAAAGCTATAATCGCATTGAATTCAATGAGTAATAAATCTATTGTAAGTGAAGCGACAAATCTGTTATATATTATTCGAGACAGTATTATCTACTTTGGAGTTGGTTATGAATTAAGTTATCTACCCGCATTAAGCGCATTTAAAGTCGATGATGGTTCTGTTCTTATTGAATGGATATTTGATGATTTCAGAATTGGTTTTAGCATTGAGCCTAATGTTGATGAGTCAAGCTGGTATTTGGTGTCAAATGAAAAGTTAGGTGATATAGGCGCCTCTGGGTACATTTCAAGAAATAATATTAATAACCTAGTTCTCTGGCTTATAAATTTTGTAATAGCAAATTCATAATGATTAACATCGATTACCCAGATAATTGTCTTAAGGGAATTCCTAACAGAGATTTCTTGTTTGGAGATGGTACCATAGCCACCCATCTTTTTTATTTTGAATCAGAAGATGCAAGGGAAGATGGATGGAAAGAACAGTCTATTAATTGGGAAGATGATGAATCTGCTATTGATTTCACTTTAAATCAAAAAAAGGATGGTGATTTACAATTCAAAGCAGGGATAGCAATTCTCCCTCGAAAAGCAATAGACAGAATAAATAGATCGCCTATGGTAAACGGAGTTTTGTCTTATGAGAGGAAAAGGACAGAAAACAATCACAATCCCTATCATGGTAATATTTTACTCAAGAATGATGTAATTAAAAGTAAGATGAAACAAATAGCTGCATCATTGGCATTAGGAGTAGACAGACGACAGTCGAAGGTAGACCGAGAACAGATAACATAGGATAGAGAATCGAAAAACAAAGAAAATTTAGTTCAGCATTCATAATTCATCACTCATCGTTCAAAAAGCTCTGCTTGACAGCGGGGCTTTTTTATTTTGAATAATTCACGATATTTGATTATCTTATTAAATAATCAAAAAAATCGGAAGGAATAATGCCCATTGATAGAAAAGAGGTGGAGCGCATTGCCCGCCTCGCCCGCCTTCACCTGACAGAGGAAGAAACCGCGCGGATGGAAAAGGAATTGAACCGAATCCTGGAATATGTGGAAAAGCTGAAGGAACTCGACACCTCCGAAGTGGAACCGATGCACCATGTTTTCGAGGTGTCAAATTTCTTCCGCGAAGATGAATCACGCTCCTCGCTGAACAAAAACAAAGTATTGGAAAACGCCCCCGAGCAAAAGGACGGCTTATTCCGCATTCCCGGCGCGATAAAAATGTAGAATGATGAATGAAGAATGAAGAATGAAGCCTGCTAAAATAGTCGGTTTTATTCCAGCCCGCTATAGTTCCACCCGCCTGCCG
>JABMRZ010000022.1 GCA_013202315.1 Candidatus Tariuqbacter arcticus
CAACCCCGACTCCACAGTTGTACTACTACTCATGTGGAGGCGGGACTGTCCCCAATCCCGCCATTTTAAAGAACTATAATGTTACTATTATCCAATATCATAGGAGGAAACACATTGAATCAGATTGTTCAGGTGATTTCAACTTCAGTTGAGATTCCTCAAAAAGGCCCGATTCTTGAATCTGAAAGGATTTCTGAAAATAATTGGGTACCTATATTAAGGTTTAACCGTTTGTGGTATTTTAATCCTATTTCTTGTGGTTTTCAAAAAATCGATTATAGAAAGTTATTCAAGTTACTTGAGACTTCTACTACTGAAATTAATAATTATGAGGAGCGGGAAATTCATCCAGTTCCTATCCCTAAAAAAGTGTATATAAATTTAGTTAAATTATGCGAGTTGGAAGATGATTGGGATGGATATGGTGGAACAGCTGTCTCAAAAGTGATTACAGAAAAAGCAAGAAAAGTAATAGAGAATATTTACTATCATTTAAAAAGCCCTCTTGATTCTATATGGGTTGGTCCATCGGTAGATGGCGGTGTGCAAATTGAAATCAGTAAAAACAACAAAGAATTGGAATTGGAAATCAATCCAGGACAGAGCTTTATAAATATAGTATTCGTAATAGAAAAAGCAGGTGATAGAACATATAATGACCAACAGATTCAGGCTTCACAAATTAATGAGGTGGTTAAATGGCTGCAAGGTGAGGACTGCTACTAATGCCCGAATTTCTTGATGAACATGGGCTATATAGGCGTATTCATCCAATACAATGGAATGATAAGAAAAATCGACCGTCATCCGCCGCATTCAAGTTAAGTAGCGGAGAAAATGGTCTGTCAGTTGATTGGTCATTGTATTCCACTCCTCAAGAATCTCAAGAAAGAGCAAAAAATCCAAATTCGGGTATTGCAGAATTGAATGTTGGGAAAGTCCTCTTTATGAATTTAATCATTGACCATAAACCTGAAAAATGCAACTACTCTCACACATTGATAAGAAGTGAAACGAGTAGAAGTCAATTCAACAATAAAAGCAGTGGGAAGTTGAGAGATATTGCCGAAACAGTAATACCCGTTAGAATTTAAAAATTAATAACTTATCATTCCATATACATCTAACAAACAATCACAAGGAGCGAATAATTCTATGTACGGAAAAATCAAGCAAGACCTCGCCAATGAACTGGCTGAAATCAAATCCGCCGGACTCTACAAGGCTGAAAGAATCATCAGTTCCGAACAAGGACCGGAAATCATCGTCGGGGGCAGGACAGTATTGAACTTCTGCGCCAACAATTACCTGGGGCTTTCAGGCGCGCCCTGGCTGCGGGAAGCGGCGATTGAATACCTGAAAAAATGGGGATACGGGATGTCCTCGGTGCGGTTCATCTGCGGGACGCAGGATATTCACAAGGAGCTGGAACGCAAAGTGTCCGAATTCCTGGGCACGGAAGACACCATCCTCTACTGCGCCTGCTTCGACGCCAACGGCGGGGTATTCGAGCCGTTTCTGGATAAAGACTGTTCCATCATCACCGATGCGCTGAATCACGCTTCCATCATCGACGGCATCCGGCTGTGCAAAGCGAAGCGCTATATCTACAAACACGGCGATATGATAGACCTGGAACGCATCCTGAACGAGCCCGAAGTCAAGGATTCCAAGTATCGTCTGATAGCCACCGATGGTGTATTTTCGATGGACGGGGACATCGCCAAGTTGGATGAGATATGCGAATTGGCGGAGAAATACGACTCGCTGATGATGATCGACGACGCTCATTCAACCGGCTTTATGGGTAAAACCGGGCGCGGAACTCACGAATACCGCGGGGTGATGGGACGAATCGACATTATCACCACCACTTTCGGCAAGGCATTGGGGGGAGCGTCCGGCGGATGCACTTCCGGGCGCAAGGAGATGATCGAATACCTGCGGCAGAAATCGCGTCCCTATTTGTTCTCCAATACGGTATCGCCGGCGGTAGTGGGGGCGACTATAGCGGTGTTCGACAAGCTTTCCGAAACCACCGAACTGCGGGATAAGCTGGAGTGGAATACCAAGCATTTCCGCAAGTATATGAGCGAAGCCGGTTTCGAAATCGTTCCCGGCGACCATCCCATCGTTCCCATAATGTTCGGCAAATTTGAGAATGACGCGGCGCTGGCGAATCAATTCGCCGACAGGCTGTTGGAAGAGGGAATATATGTGATTGGCTTCAGTTATCCGGTGGTTCCCAGGGGGCAGGCTCGGATACGGGTGCAGGTTTCCGCCGGTCATAGTAAGGAGCATCTGGACAAGGCGATTGCGGCGTTTTCGAAGGTGGGGAAGGAGTTGGGGGTGATTAAGTAGTAGTCAGTAGTCGGTAGTCGGTAAAGAAGAGAAGGGGCGTCTGAATGGGCGCCCTTTTTTTTAATCAGAATTTTCTTGTTGTTCTAATTTATCAGCATTTTTCAGTTTTCTGCCAATGACGAAAACAGCCACTAATCCAATGAGGCAAAAGATAATTATCGCAACTCCATCTGTTGGATAACTCATAAGTCCAAATGATAAACCGGCGAGTATTAATATAATAGCGATTATTAAGCCGAACCATTGACCTCTTTTTTTTCAGTGTATGCGTGTGTTCATTGTCTTGTATACTTGCTTCAAGCCTCACTCTTTCAATACTAAGGGATCCCTCCTCCATATGGTGTCGATGGGATTGTTGAGCTTCAGCCATTTTGAGAATTCGTTCGGCGGAGCCGGGGAGTACTCTTTCAAAGCCTTCGAATTCCTGAGGGGGAGGCAGTGGGGCGGAACGCGCAATAGTGAATTGACGGCTTATTTCATAGTTTTCTTTTACTTCACCATCCAATCCAACCACTGTTCCATCTTTTTTTATAATGGCTGATATTTCATCGGGTGAAATGCCTAGATGGGAATTCGGTTTTGGCTTTTCAGACGAAACATTATCAGGTAGATTTTGACTTTCCGGTTCAGCTTGACTCGGTTTTTTATTTTTGTTTTTCTCCGGCATTTATTTCCTCACTAATTTCGTTCAATGCCCACCACATATACTCACCCACTTTGCGCCAGTCATCCGCCAAGGCTTCATTATCTGACAAGATTTTAATTTTACTTGAAAAACGATAAGGCTTGGACGGAGGCATTATTTCTAATAGAGAGCTCACTCCTTTAATAAATGCGTTTGTATCTTGTTTTTTTGTGGTCTTTTCTATTCTATTTATCGGATTTCGCACGATAATGCCTTTATAATTATTTCGCACTCAAGGATTTTACAATGAAAAAATAATACATCTATGGGACTTTTTCAAATAATTTTAGCTGAATTATCAAGGTTTAATCATAGTATGATGTCTATATTATAAATTTTTTCACTACTGTTCCATAAAGTTTTGGGAATTGAGTTATAATTATCACCCAATTTCGTAGATTGGATTTGCGAATATTAATATAATTATTTATATTATAACCTGTTATGCTCATCTTGAGCAGTTGTCAGGGTTGGGTATTCAGGGTTTAGGGGTTAGGGTTTAGGGGTTAGTAAGCTGACATTCCAGCCCCGCTTATGCGGGAGGAATCCATATCCTATTTTATTCTAAATAGTCCCAGCCGTTCGGGATGCGGGTTTATCTTGAAAACGCAACTACTTATTTCGCACATTATAGTACATGTTACTTGCCGGGTTACAAATTATGAAAGGTAAAGCCGATATTATCAAGGTGAAGCCGCCGAAGGACTTTCGCAAGCTGTCGCATAGGCTGCTTCATTTGGCGAACCGAGGGTTACTACGGATAGACTTCCTGCGTGAAATCTCTAATGTATTAATGGATTTTTCCGACTGTGACGAGGTTGAATTGCGGGTTGAGGAAGGGTCTAAGTACTATCTTTGCCGGGTTAGCGGCGGTAATGTGAATTCGTTCAGTTTTGAAGTTGTTCCCAGTATACTTGCGGACGAAGGAGGGACAACCGATTTAGCAGGTAATATTACTGATATAGAAAGACTATGCCAAGATATTATTATTGAGAGAGTCGATTCCAGCTTATTGAATTACACAGAATATGGCAGTTTCTGGACTGATGATGTTAGTAAATACAGTCTTGACGCAGGGGCTGGGATTAAATCACTCGCCATTTTTCCCATAAGACTTAACCGGGAGAATATGGGACTTTTATTACTGAAGAGTCTGCAGTCGAATTTCTTTCTTGAAGAGGAGATTGAATGGTATGAGGATGTGGTGAAGATCATCGGCATCGCCATTAATCAGCGGAGAACGCAGGTGATGCTGAGGGAACGGGTCAAGGAATTAACCTGCCTTTACGGTATCGCAAAAATCACTGCAAGCCCGGATTTATCGCTGGATAAAATACTGCAGGATATTGTTGAGCTGCTTCCCCCCGGTTGGCTGTATCCCGAGGCTGCCCAGGGGAGAATCATTTATGATGGGAAAACTTACCTCACTCCAGGTTTTTGTGAAGGGTGCCACAGACAATCAGCCGATATAATTATCAACGATGATAAGTGCGGTTTTGTGGAAGTAATCTACAAGGAGGAAAAGCCTGAGCTTGATGAAGGTCCTTTCCTAAAGGAAGAGAGGAGCCTGCTAAACGCAATCGCCAGGGAGCTTGGCCTTATCATCGAACGAAAGGCGGTTTCAGAGGAAAGAGAGAGGCTTCGGGAACAACTTCGGCACGCGGACCGCCTCGCCACTATCGGTCAGCTTGCCGCAGGCGTGGCTCATGAATTGAACGAACCCTTGGGGAATATCCTTGGTTTCGCCCAGCTATCGCTGAAATGTGAAGGGGTTCCGAAATTAGTCAGTAAGGATTTGCAGAAGATCGTAGATTCATCCCTTCATGCTCGTGAAATCATAAAGAAACTACTCGTTTTCGCCCGGCAGACCCCTTCAAGAATGGTATCAATAGAACTTAACAGCGTGGTGGAGGAATGCCTTGACCTTTTATCCAGCCGGCTAGTTAAGGAAGGAATAGAACTCAGGCTTTCATTGGTTTCAGATATGCCCAATATGACCGCCGACCCTTCACAGATAAATCAAGTAATAGTCAATCTAGTGGTGAATTCCATGCAGGCGATGCCTGACGGGGGAGTTTTAGTTATAAAAACTTCGACGGATGGAGACTTCGCCTATTTGATTGTTGAAGACACCGGCAGCGGGATAGAAGCAGATATTTTGAAGCAGATATTTATTCCTTTTTTCACCACAAAGGATGTGGATCAAGGCACGGGCTTGGGGCTGGCGGTAGTTCATGGAATAGTGACTTCGCATGGTGGGAGCGTTAGGGTTGAAAGCGAAATTGGGCGGGGTTCCCGGTTTGAAATCCAACTGCCGCTTGTGAACAAGAGATAAAGACTGTGTATTCGGGGAAAGTTGGTATGATGATTTGAATGCCTTATTTTACTTTCAAAATAGGATTTAGGATTTAGGATTTAGGAATTAGGGGATTGTAATCCCC
>JABMRZ010000246.1 GCA_013202315.1 Candidatus Tariuqbacter arcticus
CGCATGAGCGTAGGAACGAGAAAGAACCCGTTTAATAAATAACAAATACTTTTGTCGCTCATTATAATTGATTTTCACAAATTAAAAATTAAAGCTGTTTCAGACTCTATATGATTTCCAAAAACCAAAATGAAACCTGCCTGATAAAGGGCGCCCGAATCGCCTCTTTTAACAAAGAAATTTCCGGTTCAATTAAAGATGTTCTGATAAAGAAAGGCAGAATCGCCGCTATCGGTGATATCTTTGAACCTGCAGAAAAGGTAATCGACGGCGATAACTGTATAGTCGCCCCAGGTTTCATCCAGACTCATATTCATTTATGTCAGACCCTCTTTCGGGGACTCGCCGAAGACCTTCCATTACTCGATTGGCTGAAAAAGCATATATTACCGCTTGAAGCGGCTCACGACCCCGATTCGCTTTACGATTCCGCTCGTTTGGGTTTAATCGAACTAATCCGCGGAGGAGTCACCACCTTTATGAGTATGGAAACTGTTCATAATTCCGATTCTGTGTTTCAAGCGGCGGTGGAATCGGCAATGAGAGCTTTCATCGGTAATGCTCTAATGGATATGGGAGATGATGTCCCTTCCAACAGTAAGATGACTACTCAGCAGTGTTTATCCGAATCCCGGCGGCTAATCGATAGATACCACAATTCGAACAGCGGTTTGGTGAGTTACGCTTTTGCGCCCAGATTCGTCCTCACCTGCAGTGAAGAACTGTTGAGTCAGGTAGCTTCGAAGGCGGAGGAATTGGGATTATTAGTTCATTCCCACGCCTCTGAAAACCGAGCAGAATGCGCGTTAGTCAAGCGAACCTTTGGTGTTTCAAACATCGAATATTTTGAGAAAGTTGGACTCGCCAAGCCGTATCTATGCCTGGCGCACTGCATTTGGGTATCACCTCAAGAAATGGAAATATTACGCCGAAACGATATTAAAGTCCTCCACTGTCCCGGGAGCAATCTAAAACTTGGATCCGGGATAGCTGACATCTTCACTATGAAGCGGATGGGCGTTAAAATATCCCTTGGTGCGGATGGCGCCCCCTGCAATAATACTCTTGACCCTTTCAACGAAATGCGATTAGCCGGGCTTCTGCAAAAACTGAAATATGGAACAGATGCGATTTCCGCGCGGGAAATATTCAGAATCGCCACACTCGGCGGCGCGGAATGTCTGGGCATCAACGCAATAACCGGTTCGATTGAAATAGGTAAAGAAGCCGATTTAATCTTGATAAGAGCCGATAGACCTCACAATATCCCCAATGATGAAACCGACATCTTCACCCAATTAGTCTATTCCACCCGCGCAGATGATGTGATTATGACTATGGTCGGCGGAAAAATCCTTTTTGAGAATAACGAAGTTATTCCGTTCGATGAAGATGAGGTGAAATCCGCCGCTGGCAAATCGCTTAATAGCATACTCAACAGAATTGATTTGTAATGATAGTATTTTGTTAGGTAGTATCTTATAACTTAAAAAAATTGCAAATGAGTCGCATAATTGCAATTGATATTCAGACATAGTTGCAATTATAATACTATAATTTCCTCCACTAACTATCCATTTCCTCCCTTTGAATCTACAAGATATTGAAATTATAACACATATAATAATCGCTCATAATAGACTCAATTGGTATAGTGATTGCTATTATTAAAGGAAGAATGATCAGTCAACTACAATTGATAACCAAGGAGTTAGTTAATGAAAGCGGCGTTCACAGTTAAAGGGAATGATTTAGATGCAGATGTCGATCCTCGCTTCGGGCGAGCGGCTAACTTTCTGATAATCGACACCGAAACCGGAATATATGAAATCGTCAGCAATCAACAGAATTTGAATCTGGACAGCGGCGCTGGCATTCAATCGGCGGAAAGCATCGTTCGACACAAAGCCGATGTCGTCCTGACCGGTCATTGCGGACCCAATGCATTCAGAACCTTGACTGCTGCGGGAGTTAAATTGGTCGTCGGAGTTGAAGGCTCGGTCAGACAGGCGCTTGAGAAATTTAAGAATGGCGAATACCAGTACGCCCAAACCGCCGATGTTGAAGGACATTGGTGAACTTTATGCGCTATACAATGAATTCACCGACTATGATGACCTTTGATTAGTGCACACATACTTGATATTCAATGAATTACAATTATAAATCATCCTCGAACTTCAAAGAAGTAAAGTATTACCAGTATTAAAAAGCAAAACACAGCGATAATAAAAGGAGAATTAAAATGCCGCGAGGAGATAGAACCGGACCCGTCGGCGCAGGACCTATGACCGGCAAAGCCGCCGGATACTGCGCCGGATATAACACACCTGGATATATGAATCCTATGCCTGGCAGGGGTTGGGGCGGAAGAGGGGGATTCAGAGGCGCTGGAAGAGGAGGAATACCCTGGGGAGGCGGAAGAGGAAGAGCTTGGGGCGGCGGAAGAGGACCAGGCTGGTATGCCGGAGGGTATCCGCCATATCACGAATTACCGACCGTTGAAGTGCCGCGCGAAACGGAAATCCAGGATTTAAAAGCCCAGGCAGAATACTTCAAATCCGCCCTAACGGAAATTAAAAACCGCCTGGATGAATTAAGTCGTCAAGAAAGCGAAAATAAATAAGGAGTTATGTAATTATGCCTAATGGATCTGGGAATCGCGGAGGCGGCGGTCAAGGAGGCGGTGGCGGTGGAATGGGCGGCGGTCAAGGAGGCGGCCGCGGTATGGGCGGCGGACGCGGATTAGGACCCAGCGGAAATTGCGTATGCCCCAAATGCGCCGCAACCGCCCCACATCAACGCGGAGCGCCCTGCAATTCGATGAAATGCCCCAAATGCGGCGCCACTATGACACGCGAATAGGGTCGATTTGAAGAATGAGCTTCTTGTAAAACTCCAAACTTATTGATATTATCATTCTGAACGAAGTGAAGAATCTCTTGTTTTTCAATAACTTACAATTTATGAGATCCTTCTCCCGAATTGTCGGAATCAGGATGACGGTTCTTAAAGAGTTTTACAAATACCTCTAATTGTAATGATTCAAACCCTGTTGGATGGATTTTTAGCCTGCCATTCATCTAACTTGGCACTTGGCACTTGACACTTGATACTATATAAAATGGAAACTAAGAAAATATTATGGGTCGACGATGAGATCGACCTCCTGAAATCGCACATAATGTTCCTCGGGAGCAAGGGATATGATGTCATCCCAGCCGCCAACGGGGATGACGCCATCGAACTGGTGCGCCAGGAAAACTTCGATGTCGTGCTTTTGGACGAAATGATGCCCGGACGGGACGGCTTGTCGACATTAGTAGCAATGAAGGAAATCCGACCCGATCTGCCGGTGATTATGATTACCAAAAACGAAGAAGAAACACTGATGGAAGAAGCCATCGGCTCCAAAATCGATGACTACCTAACTAAGCCGGTGAATCCCAGCCAAATCCTGATGGCCTTGAAAAAAATCATTGAAGGGAAAAAGCTGTCCGAAGAACGCTTGTCCCGAGATTATGTCCAGGAATTTCAACAGATTAACCTGACGCTGGTGGACAATATCGGCTGGCAGGATTGGATTGATATTCATGTCAAACTCACCGGATGGGAAGTGGAACTCGACCGCCACCCGGATATGGGACTTCAGCAGTCCCTTGAAGGGCAGCGAGAGACCTGTAATGGTGATTTCTCTAAGTTCATCGAACAAAACTATCGTAAATGGATGAAAAATTCCGACCGCCCCCCGCTTTCCGTCGATGTTGTCGGTAAATATGTGTTTCCACTGCTGAAAACCGGTAAAAATGTTTTATTCCTGGTGGTCGACTGTATGAGAATGGATCAGTGGCTGGCGATTGAAGACTTGTTGGGAGACTTCTTCAACCTCAAGCGAGACTATTATTATTCCATCCTTCCCACTGCGACCCCTTACGCCCGAAACGCTCTTTTCGCCGGACTCTTCCCCGCTGAAATTGAACAACAGTATAAAGACCTTTGGCAAAAGGGCGAAGAAGACGAATCTTCTTCCAACCGTTATGAACGACAACTAATGGAAAACCAACTCGCGAGCGCAGGTATCTCCCTTAAACCCGAACCTAAGTATATAAAAATATTGGATTCCGAAGAAGGCGTCCGAGTCGAGCGGAAAGTTGCATCCCTCTTCAATATCCCCTTAATCTCGATTGTGATTAACTTCGTCGATATCTTGGCTCACAGCCGCGCTTCCAGCGATATCATCAAGGAGATGGTTCCCAACGAATCCGCCTACCGGTCGATAGTCCGTTCCTGGTTCGAACATTCTTCGCTGTTCTCACTCCTGAAAACCTTCGCTTCCCGGCATAACACCGTAGTTGTAATGACATCCGACCATGGTTCCGTCCGAGTCCAGCGTGGAACTAAGGTCATCAGCGACAGGGATGCTTCGACCAACCTCCGCTACAAACACGGAAGGAACCTGAAATGCGACCGCAAACACGCTCTTTTCGTCAAAGAACCCACCGATTTCAATCTACCACAGAGAGGCATCAACGCCAACTATATCATCGCCAAAGAAGACTATTACTTCATCTACCCCACCAATTACAATAAGTATCTGAATTATTTCCGCTACAGTTTCCAGCATGGGGGCGTCTCCCTGGAAGAAATGATTCTCCCCATCT
Source organism: Candidatus Tariuqbacter arcticus (assembly GCA_013202315.1). Lineage (GTDB taxonomy): Bacteria > Electryoneota > Tariuqbacteria > Tariuqbacterales > Tariuqbacteraceae > Tariuqbacter > Tariuqbacter arcticus. The sequence continues at coordinate 4,662 of JABMRZ010000246.1, forward strand.
ACACTATGGAAAGAAGATGAATCTGTGCGGAGAATTCACCAGCTCCAACCCGGAAGACACTCTGTCTCTGGGTAACAATATCGCCTCTTTACTGGAAGCTGGTGATATTGTCTTTCTGATTGGCGATTTGGGAAGCGGTAAAACCCTAATCGCCAGGGGAATCGCCCGCGGATTGGGATATGACGGCCCCGTCACTTCACCTTCTTTCACTTTAGTTAAAACCTACCCGGGCAAGCATACCATACATCACTGCGACTTATACCGACTCCAGCCGGAGGATGACTTGTATGAATTGGGCTTGGAAGATATAATCGGCGAAAATACCCTCGTCATCTTCGAATGGGGGGAGGATTTCCCCGTCATATCTTATATCCCCCGATGGGAAATCAGAATTAAATTCGCTGAATCCGCCGATCGACGGACTATTGAATGGAAGAAAGTCGAATAATATAATCGGTTATCAATCCTTTTAGCTATCGGTTATCTATTCTAATGAGCAGATTGTATTTATTAGACATATGGAAACATTTAGTTTATCCCGAAGGGTCGGGACAGCATCAATGTTTCCCCTCCCTTCCTGTCATTCCCGCGAAAGTGGGAATCCGGAGATTGGGTCCCGGCACTATGGGATAACAATCTAAACTAATAGCAATTTTCATCACATATAATCGGGACGGCGCCACCAAGCATTAAAAAAGGGTATGGATTCCCGCTAA
>JABMRZ010000247.1 GCA_013202315.1 Candidatus Tariuqbacter arcticus
TTATCGAACCAGCCGTTGGCTACCATTGAAAAGACCTGGTGGTATTCGTCCCAGTGCCAGATGAAGCCGTTGCCCCAGGTGATGGTGCCTTCGATGCTGTAGAAGCCTTCGGTGGAGAAGAAGATATGCAGGATGTCATTGTAGTCGAAGAGCAGGCTGATTTCGGCGTAGCAGCGGAAGGTGTCACGGTTGGCGGCGCAGGTGTCCGGCAGGAGGCTCAAGTCGGGCGGTATCCAATTGGTGACATTGATGGTGTCGTCCCAGTCCCAGGTCAAGCCGTCATCGGAAAGGACGAGGATGAGGTTGTTGTCGTGCTGGGTGGTATCGGGGCTGGTCGCCCAGGGACCTAAATACGCTACCGCCACCCGGTCTGAAACGGGGGAAGCGGCGACTGTGCCGGAGATGGTTTCGGTCCAGCAGATTTCGGTCTGCTCAGGGTCGAAGTCGATGGAGTAGGTCATAGGATCGAATTCGGCGCGGATGTAGTAATGGCGCTGAGGGTCTCCGGCTACGCCGGAAGCGGGCGCTTCGGCGGAGATGATGTGGAATGAACTGTCCCTATGAGCGGCGATTTTGGGCCAGCAGACGACCACATCGTAAGGGTCATACACATGTGGGGCTTCAAAAACTCCGAAAGCGCCGGTGCGGGGGAAATAGTCGAAGCCGAGGGCGGTGTGCCAATCGTCCGGCAGTTGATTCTGATGGAAGCAGGGCATAGCGCGGTTGTCGGGGTATAGCGCCAGGTCGGTGAAGCCGCCGCGGTTGCCCTGGTCAACCTGGATGCCTTGGTAAAAGTGCAGGCTGTCGTCGGCATCAACTAATTGGTAAAAGATATGCCGGTTGGAAGCGCCCAGGTTCAAGCCGTTCATCCAGACGATATGCGCCCAGCCGCCGTCGTCGATCTGAACTTGCCTGCCGCAGGTGGAATTGTGCTGGATATCATACCAGGTGGCGCCGAGGATGAATACATCGCCGATGGGGTCGTCGGTATCAGCGGGCTTATAGGGAGGGAAGAAGCCGTCGGGGATGGGCAACTGGCTGAAAGGACCGATGATTTGATCGGCAGTTATCAGCCTGACGGTTGAAGGATGGGCGGGGGCGCCGGCGAAAGCTGTCCCGGTTGATAATAGGGCGATGGTTAAAAGGGTGATAAACTTCTTGAACATTGAAGTTCCTCCTTAGGTTGAATACCGAATACTGAATGCTGAATGCTGAATGTTTTTTACCACAGAGGCACGGAGAAAAATAATATAATTTACAGAATATCAATGGTTAAGAACCCACCTACAGGTCGGTTTTTTAAATACAGAGGTACAGAAGTGGATTCCCGCTAATAGCATGCGGGAAGACATTATCAGTTATAGCTACTTCACTAGCAGTAATTTGTGAGATTGTTCCAATTTGCCTGCTGTCAGCCTCGCAAAATAGACGCTGCTGGGTAGTCCGGCAGCATTCCAGGTTGTTTCGTAGATGCCGGCGGAGTGGAAAGAGTCTATCAGGCGGGCGACTTCCCTGCCTTGAATGTCATAGATTATGAGTGAGACATCGCTCGGTTCGGATAGGTAGAAGCGCAGCGTCGTTTCCGGGTTGAAGGGGTTGGGATAAGGCGAATACAGGATACAGGTTTTGGGGAGGATTGAAGTAATCGCTTCACCGGTGAAGGATTCGCCGGTGCAAAGCCAGTCGGTTTCTGAAGCTAAGTATTCACCGCCATCGGTTCCTTCCTTCTCGAAAGTGAAAGAATCTTCCTCGATGACAACAGAAGGGTAAGTTCCAACATAAGCGGAATAGGTATAAGTTCCCGCTGGAGCGCGGCCGGGTATGTTTTGAGTGCGGTCTCTATCTATAGTTGTATTGGCAGGGATGGTAAAGTCCGGAATATTCAGGACTTCCATTTCACCGCCTGCCGGGAGGGTAATTATCGTCCAGAAGTCGATAGTCTCTGGCTGTAGTGAAATATTTTCAAGTGCGATATTGTAGTCGAAAGAGCCGCCGCTGTCCGGGATGACGATGGGCGGATTCGATGGCGTTAAGGTTAGCGCTAAATTAGGCGGAGTACCGCCCAAAGGCAATTCGGGGTCGAATTGAATATCAAAGATGGTATAAGGCATATACGGCATTATCAAAATGGTCTGGTAAGTTTCGGTCATATCCGCATAATAGGTTGCGGTCGACCAGTCAGTCGAATTGAATGCTCGAAGGTAGATAATATCTCCTACATTAACTACCGGTTCCGTGCCAAAGCCTAATCCTCGGCAGACGCAAGCATTCATAGTTAAGAAATTTCCCGGTATAAAAAACATCATCATACCGTTAAAGACGAAAGAGTTAATAATGTTTTGGACTGGGTCGGCGAGGAAATCGTCATCAGAGGGCATGCCGATATCGGGACCTGTCATAATCGGAGGGTCGATGCCGTCTTCGGCGCCATCGCAGATGACTTGTACAATCCAGCCATCTTCAGCGGGAACACCGCCAAAATAAACGGTGTTGGGGTTGAAAAACTGATCGAAAGTTGAGAATATTAGCGGCTGAGTCAGTTCCTGCGCGCCTGCGGTCAGCCATAACGAGGCGGCTATAATGATTAGCAGGGCAAATGAAGTTTTCTTTGGCGTAAACATTGGAACCTCTTTTTATTTTGTATAATCATTATTTGTATATTCTATTTATTTCACTTTTTTCCACCTGGTCCCATCTGCAGTATCTTCCAGCAGTATTCCAATTTCGGTCAGTTTATCTCTGATTCGATCAGCTTCATTCCAATTCTTATTCGATCTGGCTTCATTCCGCAGGTATATCAATTCTTCGATTTCGGCGTCCGATTCGGGCTGTGAAAAGTCGAGCGCGCCGAGCACTGTGTCGATAGATTTAAGGAATTGGAGGATTTTTACCGCTCCGGCAATGGTCATTTCGCCATCGGCGATTAGGCGGTTGGCTTCTTTGACCATGGTGAAAATTGCGCCTAAAGCGGGGGCGATGTTCAGGTCATCATCGAGGCTGGCTTCAAATTCCGAGCGGGCTTTGGCTATCAGGTTTTCGATCTGGTGACATTCGCCGGTTTTCTTAACGCTGGCGAGGGCGGTTATGAAATCCTGCAGGCGCTTGAGGGCGGCGGCGGACGCTTCAAGGGAATCGAAGGTGAAGTTCAACTGCTGACGATAATGGGTGGACAAGAGCGTATAGCGGACCGCCAGCGGGTCATAGCCTTTGTCCATCAAATCCTTTAAAGTGTAAAAATTGCCCATCGATTTCGCCATCTTCCGTCCTTCCACCAATAGATAACCACAGTGGAGCCAGTAGTGAACGAATTTTTTTCCGGTGGCGGCTTGAGATTGAGCGATTTCGTTTTCGTGATGGGGGAAGATGTTGTCTTCGCCGCCGCAGTGGATGTCGAAGGTTTCTCCCAGGTATTTCATCGACATAGCGGAGCATTCGAGGTGCCAGCCGGGTCTGCCCTGCCCGAATTGGGAATCCCAGAAGACATCGCCGTCTTCGGGTCGGCGGGCTTTCCAGAGGACGAAGTCGCGGGCTTCTTCCTTTTCATATTCGTCGGCATCGATTCGGGCGCCGGTTTTCAAGCTTTCAAATGACATTCCGGATAACCGCCCGTATTCCGGGAAGGAGGATATGCGGAAATAGATGGAGCCTTCCGATTGGTATGTAAAGCCTTTATCCCGCAGTTTTTCGATCAAGGCGAGCATTTCGGGGATATGGCCGGTGGCGGCGGGGTAGTATTCCGCGGGTTCGATGTTCAGGGCGTCGCGGTCGCTGAAAAAGGCTCGCTTATATTCGGCGGTGTAGTCACTTAAGGGAACGCCCGCTTTTTGGGAATCGCGGATGGTCTTATCGTCCACATCGGTGATGTTCATAACCTGGGTGACTTTGAAGCCTTTGTATTTTAGATACCTGCGCAGTAAATCCTCGAAGATGTAGGCGCGAAAATTTCCGATGTGAGCGTAGCCGTAAATCGTGGGCCCGCAGGTGTAAATCTTAACTTCGCCGGGGTTGAGGGGGATGAATTCTTCCGTCCGGCGGGTTAAGGTGTTGTGGAGGGTTAGGGGCATTTTAAAAATTAATAATATGCGAAATAAATTATTTGTAAATGTTAATATTATCGCTTATTTTCAAATAATTTAGTAATATATTTAGCAAATTTTACTGGGTCAGTTGGAAATCCTAATTCTTTGATAGGATAAGCAACAGCTTTATCACGGTCTTCTTTTACTAATATTATTTCATATATAGACCTTGTCAATCCTAACAGTTCCTCAAGTATTATCTCTTGTTTAGTTATCTCTCTTTTGTTATTATTATTACTTTCTTTTTCATTAAATTTATCGATAATATCGTTAAATTGAACCTCAATATCGGACCACCATTTATCAAAACTTTTTTCTAACTGGGATTCAGTAATGGTTTTCTCGTCAAGAGCATTATATATAGATTTTAACAATCTTAAAAAATCGGTCTTTTCAATCTTAACGGCTTGAAATTGTTTAAAAGGACTGTTCTCATTTAGATCGCTGTGATCTATATTGAGAAGCAATGGACATACGTTGGTTTTATTTTTGCCCATCTTTTTTGATAGTGCACCAGCCTCAAAATTTAGCCATGGCCTATCAATATTATCAGCTGTCAGTATTATTATACCAAAGTCACTTTCGTCTAGTTCTTTTTCTAATTCAAGAGACCATCTTTTACCCTTATCTATATCTTCAGAAGAAACGAAAGGCTTTGCCGCGTTAATTACTTGTGGTAGCCAATCTCCTAAGGCTAACGCAGCCTTATGGCTCATTTCACCAGACCAGCTTATGAAGACTTTCATTTTAACCTCCTCGATTTTTGATTGTTGGGTGTTGGGTGTTGGTTAGAATTTGAAGATAGTTAAGCCGAGAGAAAGATTAAAATTATCGAACGACAGCTCGTTGTCCCACATTTTCTCTTCCGTTCTCAGGTAAGTATATCGAGCGTCGATGAATACATCTTTATAAAGGATTGCGGTTAGGAAGATATAAAAGTTAGGGTCGATGTTGACATCGGTGTTGTATTCATATTCGGAAACTTCATAGCCGCTGTCGTGTTTATGTTCGGCGATTCCCAATTTCCACCAGCTCAAACCGCCGCCCAATCCGGTCAGGATTTCCAAGACCGAATAGTGAAAGGAGCGGTGCGCCAGAGAGAGGTTGAGGCTCACTATCGTTTGATTAACATCTATATCAACGGTCTCTGGAATAGGTACTACAAGCGAGTCGAGAAAGCTGCGATTATATTCCCCTGATTTTTCGGCGGCGCTGTAGTCCAGGCTCAATGCATAGAAGTTTCTCCGGGAATCATCGCACATCCAATATGCGAAGCGGAAGGCGGGGGCGGCAAAGTCTCCTTCATCCAAGTTGGTGCGGATTTTCAGGGAACTCCACCAGTCTTGATTGCCGGAGGGGAAGGTGTAGCCGCCGGAAACGGTGACGAACTGCCGGTATTGAGGCGAATCTTCCCAGTGGAACAGGGAGAATGAACCGGCGAAGGAGTTCGATGCAAGGGCGAGCATCAGAAGCGGGATGATAATCCTTTTTATGGACATTATTCCTCCGGTTTTTTGGGTTGCGGGTTACGGGTTGCGAGTTGCGAGTTGCGAGTGAACGGTGGGTTAAGAACCCACCCTACAAGGTTGTCTGTATTGATTTGGGCAACGGTCCCTGAAAATAACTGCCGATTATCATTCGTAGGGGCTGGGTTTCCCAGCCCTATTATTAATCGAAATATTTACAGGGCGTGGAGACCACGCCTCTACAAAAATTTCGAAAATTTTTATCGCTCATTATAATAAGAACGGGTGCGCATCGATTGAACATCCGAGTTAAAATCGCCGATTTCTCCGCTGAAGCATATTTTGAATGCGACGAGGGCTCAGCCGAATGCGGCGGCAAAGAATTTCGGCTTCCCCCGCGCTTTTCGGCTCAGGCTTCCACATCTGAAAAAATCGAATTCGCCCTCCGGCTTTATCATCTCCATTGGGAAAAGTCCGCAATTGAAATCTTGAAAAGCCTCCCTGAAGAGCTCGCTTGTCAAGTGGACATTATCCCGGTTGGCGAAAGATGGGAGGGGAGGGGAATACCGCGCTTCTGGCTGGTCAAAGGAGGATTCGCCCGACAATCGGAGTCAGCCGCCTGGCGGGAAGAAGCGGTTTCTATATTACCGGCAGAATTAGCCCGGCGAATGGAAATTGAAGGGGGCGTCTATCGTAAGTATCCTTCAGCGGTCAGCAGGCGGGTAAGCTTGAAACCGCTTAACGGACAACCCTTTTTTCAGAGCAGTTTAATCCGCCTCCACGCGCCATTGGGAATTAAATTTAAAAAAGCCCCGGTGGGTGAAACTTTCCATTGGGAACATACGGAAGACCTATGGTTCAACGGTCATCTTGAACTGCGCGCGGGTGAGAACGGTCTGCTGGTGATAAACGAACTACCGCTGGAGGATTATCTCGCCTCGGTGAATTCCAGCGAGATGTCGGCTCAATCGCCTTTGGAATTCTTAAAGGCTCAGACAATCGCCGCCAGGGGAACCGTCCTCGCCACGATGGGATGCCATCATTACGGCGAACCGTATCATCTGTGCAACGGCGACCACTGCCAGTGTTTCTACGGGGTTTCCAGGGTGAACGAACAGTCCATCGAAGCGGCTGAATCCACCGCCGGTCAAGTCCTGCTTCATAACCGAATCATCGCCGACACCCGCTACGCTAAAATCTGCGGGGGTATGAGGGAAAGCTTCGATAATGTCTGGGAGGAGTATAATCCGCCGTATTTACCCGCCGTTTTCGACGGTGATGCGGGGAATTTTCGTTTTCGGGGCTGGGAACATTATGTCTTCGACCGCCCGCGCTGCTGGTGTAATCCGGAGATATATCCTTATCCTGATTATTATGATTTCGCGCGGGATTTATTTCGCTGGAGGGAAGCATTCACTTTCGATGAAATCGGGGAAATTATCCGCAGGGGGACAGGTTGCGATATAGGGGCATTGGAGGAAATAGCTCCGCTGAACCGGGGGGCTTCCGGCAGGATAATCCGCTTAATGCTGCAGGGGGATGGGGGTGAAATCAGAATCAACGGGGAACTCAATGTCCGGCGGGCGCTTTCCCCTTCTCATTTGCCGAGTTCATGCTTCACCGTCGAAAGGGAAGATGAAAGAATCATCCTACACGGCGCCGGCTGGGGGCATGGAGTGGGGATGTGCCAGATGGGAGCGTTGAATATGGCTTTGAGGGGAGCTGACTGCGTAAAAATCCTCAAACATTATTATCCACACACCGAATTGGTGGATTTCTTTGGATAAGTTTAATTTATCTTTGATAATGATATTCAGTGAACCGTGAGCCGTGAAGAGAAAGTCTCAAGTCTCGTATATCAGGTCTCTAGTTTCAGGTAAGAATATACTCCTCGTCCGGGACTTCGCCCGTAAAAGGGGGCTTCTCGGTAATTTAAAATTCAAAATTTAAAATCGAACCGATTCCTGACAAGCCGGAATGACATCCGTTTGTTAGCGGACTGGATTCCCGCTAAAAACATGCGGGAATGACAGGAAGGGGGGTGGAATGACAGGAAAACGGTGGGTTAAGAACCCATCCTACAATGCTGTAGACTGCGGAGAGTCGACAGCACGCTTAAGATTCCTGACAAGCCGGAATGACATCCGTTTGTTAGCGGACTGGATTCCCGCTAAAAA
>JABMRZ010000248.1 GCA_013202315.1 Candidatus Tariuqbacter arcticus
ATTTTTATCATAGTTATAGCCATAATAGCCTTAAAAGCCAGTGAATTTATACACTACAATAAGAGTCACTCAAACAACTTAATAATTACCTTTTTTATCGATGTCGACGTAATAAGCGCCTAATAATAAAGATATCGCTTGGTAATAGAATGATTCGGAACCGTTGAAACACAAAGATGATGCTAAATAGACAGAAGGAAATCAGCGAAAATCAGCGGTTCAGAGAATAAAAAATCAATTTTTATTGAAAATCTTTATGAAAACACTTGACAAAACGAAAAAAATATTGTATATTATTATCAATAATAATTATCAATATTAATAACAAGATAATTTTGAGTAAAAGACGAACATCCCGTATGACCAGGCAGAAGAGGATTATCCTGGAAGAGCTGCGAAAGGTGACCAGCCACCCCACTGCGGATGCCATCTATGAAATGGTTCGTAAGCGCATTCCACGCATAAGCCTAGGGACGGTCTATCGCAACCTCGAAGTCCTCTCACGACAGGGAGAAATCCAGAAATTAAACATCGACAGCGAAAGAGTGCGCTTCGACGGTAATCCTTCGGAACACTGTCATATTAGATGTGTTGTATGCGGGAGGGTGGATGATTTTCCAGTGGAACCGACCGTTTCCCTGAAAGAATTGAATTCAGAGTGCGGATATGAAATTCTTGGAAATAAGCTGGAATTCTATGGAAAGTGCCCTGAATGCAGAAAAACAAAACCCAGTTATTCACAATTAACAAAAATAAAGGAAGGAAGTATTATGATTGACAAAGAAGGGAAAAAAGTCTTGGAAGCACTGTCAGGTTTTGAAAAACCCGCATCCGGAAAGGAAATCGCCCAAGCTGCGGGTATGGACTCCAAGATAGTCATCAGCAAAATCAAGACTCTGAAGAGCAAAGGTCTGGTCGAAAGCCCCGTTAGATGCAAATATTGTGTTACTCCTACGGGTAGGGAGACATTGTCTTAAAAGACAATTTACAATTTAAACACTCATATTCATTCAAATTGAGGATTGAAAAATGTCTGAACTAAAAGGATCAAAAACCGAAACGAACATTCTCACCGCATTCGCCGGTGAGTCGCAGGCGAGGAACCGCTACGCATTCTTCGCCAGCCAGGCGAAGAAAGAAGGCTATATTCAAATCAGCGGCATCTTCGAAGAAACAGCCAACCAGGAAAAGGAACACGCCAAGCGGCTGTTCAAGTTCCTCGAAGGGGGCGAAGTTGAAATCACCGCTTCATTTCCCGCCGGGGTCATCGGCAGCACCCGGGAAAACCTGAAAGCGTCCGCCGCCGGAGAAAACTACGAACACACGACAATGTACCCTGAATTCGCTCAAACCGCCCGTGAGGAGGGTTTCGAAGCCATCGCCGAAGTCTTCGAGAATATCGCCGTCGCCGAAAGACAGCACGAAAAGCGCTATAAGGAACTCGCCGCTAATATTGAAGCCGGCCGCGTTTTCAAGCGCGAGGGGATTTTAAGCTGGCGCTGCCGCAACTGCGGCTACCTGCACGAAGGAACGGAAGCTCCAGAAGTTTGTCCGGCTTGCGCGCATCCGCAGGCGTATTTTGAACTATTGGGAGAAAACTGGTAGTAAAATAAAGAAATGGATTATGCAATTGGCTCAGCTTTTCGCAACACAATCACCAATGTTGTCATTCCCGCAAGCGAAGCGGGTGGGGAATTGATTCCGGACAAACCGGAATGACATCAATGGGACCGCCAATTTGGTTTTGCTGAGTTAAATACATAATTGATAAAGAAATAATTAAGGAGTATCAAAATGACCGCACTATTACAAATCTACAAATGTGAAATCTGCGGCAATATCGTGGAAGTCATCCACGAAGGCGCGGGGAAGCTCGTCTGCTGCGGGAAACCGATGAACTTACTGGAAGAAAACATCACTGACGCAGCGGAGGAAAAACATATACCGTTGGTGGAGAAAGTCGGAGACGGCTTGTTCAAGGTAACAGTAGGCAGCGTGCCTCATCCTATGGTGGACGAACATTTCATCCAATGGGTGCAGATTATCGCCGGTAAAAAAGCCTGCCGGGCGTTCCTGAATCCAGGGGATGCGCCGGAAGCGATATTCAAGGTGGAAACAGATGAAGTCTCCGCCCGAGAATATTGCAACCTGCACGGTCTGTGGAAAGGGGAGTGAATATGCTGCCCCCCAAGATAGAGGAAGCTTTAAACTCACAATTGAATGCGGAACTATTTTCGGCGTACCTATATATGTCAATGGCGGCTTATTTCGAGTCGCTGAATTTAACCGGTTTCGGCAATTGGATGAAGGTTCAAACCCAGGAAGAGCTGTTTCACGCGCAGAAGTTCTTTGACCACATCAACGCGCGGGGCGGACGGGTTATAATGCAGGCGATGGAAAAACCCGAAACCGATTGGGAATCAACACTCGCCGTATTCGAATTCACCTACAAACACGAACAGAAAGTCACCAGCCTGATTAATGATCTGGTGGAATTGGCAAGAACAGAGAAGGATAACGCCACTTACAACTTTCTCCAGTGGTTCGTTTCCGAACAAGTGGAGGAGGAGGCTTCTGCCGATGCGGTCTTACAGAAGCTCAAATTGGTCGGCGATTTCGGTCCCGGTATATTTATGATTGACCAGGAGATGGGTCAGCGGGTATTCACTCCACCGACAGCGGGAGTGTAATTGAGGGAGGCCTAACAGTTGATGTTTTTCAGGCAAAACGGTTGTTGGTCTAATGATAATTGATAAAATAACAGGGATTTTTTATGAGAGCTGACTGATATTAGGACAGATGTCATCATTTCCCATAATGTGGCGAAGGCAGCGTTTACTACCGCTGTTACCTGCATGATTTAGACAATTACCGGTTGAAGCGAATGCGGCTTCGGACATTTTTCAAGAGGGAATATAAACAGTGAATGAACAACAAACAGCGGCGGTGAACGCTCCCACCGGTCATCCGGTGAAGATATCCGCCGGCGCCGGTACGGGTAAAACAACCGTTCTCACCGCCAGATATATGCGCCTGTTGTCCAAGGGATACGGGATAGATTCCATCCTGGCGTTGACCTTCACCCGCAAAGCCGCCGCCGAGATGCGCGCCAGAATCTACGGTTCCCTACCCGACCGCAGGGACATCATGAAGACCCAGATATACAACTTCGATTCCTTTTTCCTCTCGATTCTAACCTCTCACACTATACTTACCGGAGTGGACAAAGCTGTTCGAGTGCTGGAAGGGGTTGAACTCGATTCTTTCAAAACCGAAACGCTGAAGCGGGCTGCAGGCACCATTGAACTCCCCCCCTTATCCCCAGGCAAACTGGAAAGATACCTGAATACAGTCATTGAAGCTGTGGATGCAGCCAGAATTAACCTCATCGATTCCTCAGCTTTCAGGAAAGAAATCCTCCCCAATGCAGTCCCCCCCGAATTCGCCGAAATTGTTCTGGGTGTGTATGAAGAATACGAACGGGCGTTATTGGAAGCGGGCTGTCTGGATTTTAAGGAAGTAACCCTGAGATGCTATAAGCTCCTGACCGAGAATCAATCCCTTCGCAGGGGACTCAACCGCCGCTGCCGTTATATCCTGGTCGATGAAGTACAGGACACCAATCCCGCTCAATTCCAGCTTCTGAGCCTTATCGCCGATGAGGGGCTGTCCAATGTCACCGTTGTCGGCGATGACAAGCAGTCTATATACGGATTTCGCGGGGCTGAAATCGGCAACCTCCGGCATTTTCAGGGTGAGGATTTTACATTGTCTGTCAACTACCGTTCCCCTCAACCCATTCTGGATATGGGGCATCGGTTAATATGCCAGGACGACTATTTTTTAAAGCGAGCCGATGAAATCAGGATTAAGCCCCACCGCAGTCTGAGCGGAACTGTAGTATACTTCCACCTCGCCCCCGATTTGGAATCGGAAGCTCAATTCGTCGCCGCCGAAGCTGCCAAACTCGCCGGTGAAGGCATCGGCTTCAGGGACATCGCCATCCTCTGCCGGACGAAAGCGCCCTTGAAATCGATGGAAAAAGCGCTTTATCAGGCGGGCATACCTTTTCATACAATCGGCGGCGGATATTTCGAGCGCGAAGAAATAAAGGACATCTGGGCGCTGCTGAAAAACGCTCTCCACCCCGAAGACGAATCCCCTCTCACCCGTTTGAACCTGCGAAGGATCAGTCATTTTCCCTATTCAGCACAATCTACACAGTTTATCCAATCCCTCCCTTTGTCTGAAGCCATAGTCGAAATCTTGACAGGATCGGACTACCTCCGCTTTCATTCGGCTGTGAGTGATAATCCTTTGAGAACATCGGCGAATATCGATAAATTCCTGCAGATGGCTTCCGAATTTTCGGCACAAGACCCCGCTCACACCCTGGACGAATTCCTCCAGCATATCGAACTCAACATTTTCGCGGACATAGAAGAGGTGGAAGCCGAATTCACGGAGGCAGAGGCCGTTTCCATCCTCACCATTCACCGAGCGAAGGGGCTGGAATGGAAAGTCGTCTTTATTGTGGAATTCAAGCAGCCAAGTTCCTCGAAAAAACGGCGGCTCATCTTTGACTCCAAGGCAGGGGAATTGACCCTTCATTCCCATCCACTCACTAATGAAGAATACCCGCAATTTGCAGAAAGGTTCATCGCATCCGGGATCGAAGAGAAGTCATTGGCGGAGGAATTCAGGCTTCAATATGTCGCAGTCACCCGCGCCCGCGACCAGCTTTATATCGTCGCGCAGGAACATCATAGTTTTCCGCAAGTCCTGGATAATCCGAAGGATTTCCTGCCAGACAGCTCGTTCGCTTATCTTGAAGCGCCGGCATCTTTTATTGTGGAGCCTCCCGCTCCCAAGTCCGGTTTGGATATGATAAACGCTTGGAAATCCGAACTTTCAAGTCTGCGAGAAATGCCGGCGCCGCAGCCGAGACATATCGTTGAATTGAATTTCTCCGCCTTGGAAGATTTCCTTCGCTGTCCTCGATCATACTGGTATAGCCATAGACTCGGTCTTCCGGAACCCATCGAATCCCCATCACAGGATGCCGCACCCGCCGTGAGCGGAGCCATGTTGGGCGATATATTCCACCGCATCGCCGCCTTCGATCCGGCGCTGAAGCGAGGCTGGCGGGAAATCCTACCGCAAGTTTCCAGTCCGGAAACTGTTTCCAGTTTCCCTATCGATATCTTCGTCAAGCTGGAAAATTTAGTGCAGAACTATTTGAAGATGGGATTATGCGAAGCAGACCGACTCGAAACCGAAAAGGGCTTCTCATTCATTTTAGAGGGGGAATCCAGGATAATCCGCTTCAGCGGGTTGATTGACAGGCTGGATTGGGTCGATAATCGAAGGCGCATTCTCGATTACAAGACCGGCGATGTTTCATCCGAAGCACGGCTGTCGGAATATCGCCTTCAACTGTCATGCTATGCTCTGGCGGTGAAATACGGCGCCCTGGGCGAAAAAGTTGACCCCATATTGACCATCGCCGCCGTCAAGGAAGGGAAGATGATAGAGATGGATTTTCAAGCGGATGTAGAGGATATAATTTTAAAAACGGGAGCTCAGATAGCCCAGGACGACTTCCCCCCCTGCAAGAACGAACGCTGCATTCATTGTAATTGGAAGGATTTGTGCGGGTTGTGATGTTAGGGCGGGTTCTGCCGATAATATCTCGCTAATATAGTGCAGTATTAGCCTATTTAAAGGTAGTATTACGCAAATTTTTCGATTATTTCCCGCATATCGATAATTTCAAGCTTTAAAAACAGGCGCAGAATTTGCATATATTAATGAATTGAACCTGAATTATAGGTTTGCTATGTCTAAAACACCACTAATCTACAGGAGATATTAAAATGAAGCGATTTATACTATTTGTTTTAGTGATGCTGTTCGCATTATTTGCGGGGAGGGTTTTTTCCGAAGAACCTCACCACCAATTGATCAGAGTCTACATCTACGATGAAGCGGAGATAGTTCCGCTGTTGGAAATGGGGCTGGATATTGTATCCGTCAGCCGCGGCGAATATGTGGAAGTGGTCACCATCCAGGAGGAATTGGATGCCCTAATTGAAGCTGGATTCGATGTCCGAGTCCAGATTGAAGATATGGAGAGGTATTATGCGGCGCAGAATGCGAATATGGACCCCATGGGAGGGTTCCTGACTTACGATGAAATGGTCGACCGCCTATTTGAAATCCACAATTCATATCCGGACATCACCACCGAGCCGTATTCCATCGGACAAAGCTGGGAAAACCGCGACCTGTGGGTCATTAAAATTTCCGACAACCCCGAAATCGACGAGGATGAACCGGAAGTATGGTACGACGGACTGCATCACGCCCGCGAACCTATCACTCATCAGCTTCTCGTTTATTTCATCGAGTACCTGATGGACAATTATGGTGTGATTCCCGAAGTTACCGAGGTCGTCAACGAACGGGAATTGTTCATCCTCCCCTGCGTCAACCCCGATGGCTATGTCTACAATCAGACCACCAATCCCAACGGCGGAGGTATGTGGCGCAAGAATCGCCGAGACAACGGCGGCGGTTCCTACGGGGTAGACCTAAATCGGAACTATCCTTACGATTGGGGACATGATAATCAAGGATCTTCGCCCAACCCTTCGAGTGCGACATATCGGGGACCGTCTCCCGCATCGGAGCCGGAAACTCAGGCGGTTATCAATTACATCAACAGCCGGCATATTGCGATTTCCCACAGCTATCATTCCTATGGCAATATGATATTATATCCCTGGAGCGCCGATTATAACGGCCTCACCCCCGACCACGCCGATTTTGTCGCCATCGCCAATCAGATGTCGACCTGGAACGGCTACCAGCCGGGAACCGCCTGGCAGCTCCTCTACAATGTCAATGGCGGTTCCGTAGACTGGCATTATGGACAGCAGGACGAGCATTATAAAATTATAGCATTCTCTCAGGAGGTGGGACCCAGCTTCTGGCCCCCCGCCAGTATGATTAACCAGCTTTGTCAAGAGAATGTGATGCCCAATCTTTACTGCGCTCAAATCGCCGATCAGTATACTCAGCCCGAAGTCTACCTTCAATTCAGCGATATGGAAATCGACGATTCTTCCGGGAATAATAACGGCAGCGCTGATCCGGGCGAAAATATCGGGCTCACCATTACTTTGATGAACACCGGTTCCGGGAGCGCCACCGTCATAGAAGCGACTTTATTCACCGATGACCCCAATATAAGCATAACTTCCGCCGCTTCGGCTTATCCCGATATTCCCACTTTGGAAACGGGCGCGAACACCACACCATTCCAATTGGAAATTACTGAAAGCTGTCCCATCGGGTATGAAGCCGCTTTGTATATGAGCCTCACCGCCAGCGGCGGGTTCACCGATACCATACAGATTGACCTCATAGTGGGCGACCCGCTCTTTGCGCCTACCGGTCCCGACAATTACGGCTATTTAGCCTATGACCAGCTTGACGGGCACCAATATAGCGCTTATGACTGGATAGAAATCGACCCGGGCTACGGCGGTTCGGGAACCTTAGTGAATTTCACTTCCGATGACCAGACCATTCAGGTCAACCTGCCCTTCACCTTCACCTATTATGGTCAGGATTATACCCAGGTTTCCATCTGCTCGAATGGCTGGATAGCGATGGGGGTGACGACTTCGACCGATTGGTCAAACAGCTCCATTCCCGACCCGGACGGGCCTCCGGCGATGGTTGCTCCATTTTGGGAAGATCTTTCACCACAATTGGTGGGTGGTGTCTACACCTATTATGACGCGGTTAATCACTCGTGGATAGTGGAATTCAGCCGGGTACGGCAGTATCTCCCCACCACTGCTCTTGAAACATTCGAAGCTATATTTTTCGATCCGGCTGAATATCAGACCATCACCGGCGACGGTATGATTAAATTCCAGTTCCACACCATATCCGATCCCTCTTCCTGCACGGTGGGCATCGAAAATCACGATCAAAACGACGGTTTGCAGATACTATATAATATGACCTATGATCCTAATTCGCACCCGATCGAAGACAATGCGGCGATAGTGTTCACCACCGGGGAAGAGGCGCCGGAATTGCTCATCATTTTAACCCCGCTGAATCCGCCAATTGTTATTCCAGCCGGGGGCGGGTCCTTCAGTTATTCATTAGAAATCGTCAACGAAGGCGCTAATATGGCGTTGTTCGACGGATGGATTTTGGCCGATCTACCCGATGGTTCGGTCTATGAGGTTATGGTGCGCCCAAGTATCATGCTCGGTCCCGGGGTATCTATCCTGAGGGATATGAGCCAGAATGTTCCCGGCAACGCGCCTGCGGGCGATTATACATATCGAGGGCTGGTGGGCAATTACCCTTCCACGGTCTACGATGAATCGTCTTTCCCGTTCAGCAAAACAGGGGTGGATATGAATGCCGGAGGAGATTGGGGCTTGACCGGCTGGGATGACCAGTTGGACGGTGTTTCTGAATTGCCGATTACTTTTGCCTTACATCAGAACTACCCCAATCCGTTCAATCCGATGACCTCCATCGAATTCGCACTGCCGGAAGAAGCGAAAGTGAAGCTGAACATTTACAATATTCGCGGGCAGGAAGCGGCGGTGTTGTTGGAAGGATATCTTGAAGCGGGTTATCATACGGTTGTATGGAATGCCGAGAATATGCCCAGCGGTGTGTATTTCTATTCGCTGGAAGCAGGGGGGTTCAAAGCGGTCAGGAAGTGCGTGCTGGTTAAGTAATTAAAAATTAAGAATTATTAATTAAAAGGGCGCGGAAACCGCGCCCTTTTTTTATACTTGAAAACTGAATCTCATATTAATGAAGTTTAAAAATGATTATACCCATGCTTAAAAAGGTTCCTCGCTATTTTGTATGGGTAGATTTTTTATTCTTTCAACCGCTGATTTCCTAGAAAAGTTTATTTAG
>JABMRZ010000249.1 GCA_013202315.1 Candidatus Tariuqbacter arcticus
CACTTCCGTTGTTATTTGGGTGAAATTGTATATTTTTGTTCCTCTTGCAAAAGTCCTTATGTTACGATTATGTCATTCTGAGCGAAGCGAAGAATCTCTGCGAGCTGTACTATTTCAAACTTATTCCAGCCTTATCTGCTTTTACTAAAAGATAGTTAATAAAAACAGAACACGCTACCAGCATGAACATTGCATCTTCCAAATCCAAATTAGATTCATCCATTAAAGAATGCCTAATACCATCCGCATCACTTGTATATCCATATAACTTTATAAAAGATTCCTTTAAAGCGGGATGTAGTTTTATTCTATTCTCAATTTCCTTTAGACAATCTCCTAATGAAGCTTTTTTCTTCTTAGTTATTGTTCTACATAATGCTTCTACTGCGCTGATAGATTCTTTTATCGAGTTTCTATAATCTGGATTTGTTCTGTCCGAGAATTTTACCAATGCTTCTTGAAGATGTACTCCAACTTGCTTAATTTCCAATTCAGAGGTATCTTTAATTGCAGATTCAATTGTATCTATTTCAGCGTCGTTTGTGATAGGGCTGATATAGTATTTATCATTGGCTTTTAATACAGCATAAGCAGCAGCCTCTCGCTTGAGAATAATCATAAGATTGGATATAAACTTCTGTTTATTCCTTATTGCCCAAATTTTGTATTTGTGTTTCCATTCCAATTTTTCTTCAAAATCTGAATTCATTATGAATTCTATAAAATCATACACTTCATACCATTTCCAATTAAAAAACTCTTTTCTAATAATCTTTCGTTCTATATACCAATCAAAACTCATTTTATCAATAGGATATTTTAGAAAATTATCATAGATATCTTCAACAAGAATCTTAATATAACTCGGGAAATAACGGTTATCTTTAACCATTACCTTATCTTTATCAAAGAAATATCCAAGCAACAAATTCCAAAGACTATTCCTCAAGTCATCATCCATCGATTCGAACTGCAGTTGCTCGCGAACTGGTTTGTAACCATGTCTTCGGGAGAAGGTATCCAATGATTGAAACCTCACTAAAAATATAGATTCTTCACTTCGTTCAGAATGATAATACCTATAATATACAAACCTACCCCAGCGCCTCCACCACCTTTTCCGCCGCTTGTTTGAAATCGGTGGCGACGGCGAATTTGATGGGTGAACTTTTCAGGATGTCCGCCGCTTCCTCCGCGTTGGTACCTTCTAATCTGACCACTATGGGGATTTTGACATCCATTTTGGCGGCGGCTTCGACCACCCCGCTGGCGACCCGGTCGCACCTGACAATGCCCCCGAAGATATTAATCAGAATCGCCTTGACATTGGGGTCGGAAAGGATGATTTTGAAGCCGTTGGCGGTGGTTTCAGCTGAAGCGGTGCCGCCCACATCGAGGAAATTCGCCGGTTCACCTCCGGCGAGTTTGATGATGTCCATAGTCGCCATCGCCAGCCCGGCGCCATTCACCATACAGCCGACATTGCCGTCCAGCTTGATATAATTGAGGTTGAACTTTGAAGCTTCGATTTCCGAAGGCTCTTCTTCGTCCAGATCGCGCAGCTCTACGATGTCGGGGTGGCGGTAAAGCGCGTTATCGTCGAAATTCAGCTTAGCGTCCAGGGCGATGACTTCGCCCTGTTTGGTGACCACCAATGGGTTAATTTCGGCGAGCGAAGCGTCGCTCTGCTTATATGCGCGGTATAGTGCGGACAGGAATTTCATCCCGCTCTTGAATTGAACGCCGGTGAATTTTAGGGCGTAGCACATCCGGCGCAGTTGGAACGGCTGCAGTCCGGCGATGGGATCGACTGCCGCCTTGACGATTTTTTCCGGGCTTTCAGCGGCGACTTTTTCGATTTCCACCCCGCCTTCGGTGGAGACCATAAATGTATCCAGGGAGACGGCTCGATCGAGCACGATGCCGGCGTATAGTTCGCGTTCAATATCCATACCCTGTTCTATCAGCAGGCGCTTGACTTCTTTGCCTTCGGGACCGGTTTGGTGGGTTATTAGGTTCATTCCCAGTATTTTATCGGCGGTCTGCCGAACTTCATCTTTGGAATGGGCGAGTTTCACGCCGCCGCCTTTGCCTCTGCCGCCGGCGTGGATTTGAGCTTTAACCACTACGGGGTAGCCGCCTAAGCTTTCGGCGATTTCCACCGCTTCATCGACGGTGAAGGCGACTTTGCCCTTGGGGACGGCTACGCCGAATTTCCTTAAGATTTCCTTGCCTTGATATTCGTGTATTTTCATTCCAAGTCCTCAAGAATCGAGTTGCGGGTTGCGGATTGCGAATTAAGGCTGTCGACTTCGAAAAGTCGACTATACGCTTAATTATTGTCATCCCGGATAGACGGATTCGATTCCGGACAAACCGGAATGACAGTTTGTTGGTGAGTTATTTCAAAAGAATTAATCCGGAATTACCCAAGTTCCCGCTTCGCCGTGGAGTGCCTCCAGGACTTGTTCCAAATGGGTGATGATGACTTTTTCGCCGCCATGTTCGAGGAATGTAATCGCCGCTTCAATTTTGGGCCCCATACTTCCGGGTGGGAAATGCCCCTGAGTATGGTAGTCTTTCGCTTCCGAGACTGTCAGTTTATCGAGGGGGTGTTGGTTGGGTTTGCCGTAGTTGAGGCAGACTTTTTCAATATTTGTAAGTATTATTAATTCTCGCGCTCCGATGACCCGCCCTAAGATAGCGGCGGCGCGGTCTTTGTCGATGACCGCATCAACGCCTTCAAATCGACCATCGTCTTCCAGGTAAACCGGTATGCCCCCGCCTCCGGCGGATATGACAATCATACCGGAATCAGTGAGATTCCTGATGATGTGTCCGTTGATAATGTTCTTAGGAATGGGTGAGCCGACCACTCTTCGCCAGCCGTGATTACCAGCGTCCTTGACTATCCATCCGTATTTCTCGGCTAATTCTTTCGCTTCATTCTCCGGATAGAATTGACCGATGTATTTGGTGGGATTAGCCAGGGAAGGGTCGTCTTTATCGACCAGAACTTGAGAGACTATGGTGACCACATCCCGCTCGACGCCAGCCAGTTTCAACATATTTTGCAGGCTCTGCTCAATCATATATCCTATGGAGCCTTCGGTGTCGGCAACCAGCACACCCAATGGCACTCTGGGCGCTTTGGGATAAGCCATTTCCACCCTCAAAAGCGCGTTCCCGACTTGCGGTCCATTGCCGTGAGTGATGGCGATGCGGTATCCCTTTCTTATCAGTTCGATAATCCCGATTAAGCTTCTGCGGGTGCGGGCGAATCGATTGGTGATGGAATCCTCTTCATCAGGGGTGCTGAGGGCGTTGCCGCCTAAGGCGACGACGGCGATATGGGCGGGTTCTTCCATAAGATGCCGCTACTCTGAAAATCGCTGAGTGATGATTTCCGCCAGGTCGGGTTTTCCGATGACTTGCAGATCGTAGGTAACTCTGGTGGAAGGTTTTTTTATGTTTATAATCCGTCTCAAATCGATGGGGGTGCCGATAATCACTGAATCGCAGTCGGAGGCGTTGATGGTATCTTCCAGGTCTTGTATCTGCTGTTCGCCATAGCCCATTGCGGGCAGCAGTATGCCTATGTCCGGATACCTTTCAAAGGTTTTAATGAGCGTTCCTGTCAGGAAAGGTCTCGGGTCCACCAAATCTGCGGCTCCGAATTTATCGGCGGCGACAATACCGGCTCCGAAAGCCATTTCGCCGTGAGTCAGGGTGGGGCCGTCTTCGACCACCAGCACTTTCTTTCCTGTAATCACGGAAGGGTCTTCCACAGAAATGGGTGATGCGGCTTCCACGATGATGGCTTGGGGGTTGAATTCGCGGATATTTGCGCGGACATCCATCACATCTTCGGGGTCGGCAACACCGATTTTGTTGATTACCACCACATCCGCCAGCCGGAGATTAGTTTCACCGGGGTAATATGATATTTCATGGCCGGGTCGAAGCGGGTCGGTCACCACGATTGCCAAGTCCGGTCGATAGAAGGGCATATCGTTGTTGCCGCCGTCCCAGACGATAATGTCGGCTTCGGTTTCGGCTTGTCGGAGGATGGCTTCGTAATCGACTCCGGCGTATACTACGGTCCCGGTCATTATATGGGGCTCGTATTCTTCCATCTCTTCGATGGTGCAGTTGTGTTTCTCCAGGTCTTCCAATTCAGCGAAGCGCTGGACTTTTTGCGCCGCTAAATCACCGTAAGGCATTGGATGGCGGATGGCGGCGACCTTGTATCCCAGGCTTTTCAAAGTATTGCTGACGAAGCGGGTGGTCTGACTCTTGCCGCAGCCGGTGCGCACCGCGCATATCGAAATCACCGGTTTGGTCGATTTGACCATAGTCTCTTTGCCGCCCAGGAGCCTGAAGCTGATGCCTTTGGCGTTGACCCTTGATGCCTGGTGCATCACATATTCGTGAGGGACATCGCTGTAGGAGAAGACGACTTCCTTGATGTCCATTTCACCGATGAGTTTTTCCAATTCATCCTCAGGGTAGATGGGGATTCCTTTCGGATACATTCCGCCCGCCAGTTCTGCGGGGTAGATTCTGCCTTCGATATCGGGGATTTGGGTGGCGGTGAAAGCCTTCACGCAATATTGCGGGTTATTGCGGAAAAAGACATTGAAATTGTGGAAATCTCTGCCGGCGGCGCCCATAATGAGGACATTAATCGGTGTCATTCAACCTCCATATTAGTAGTAACCTGGAGCATAACACAATTCACAAAGTAGTATTAATAATCGTGCCCAAGGCTTTCGAGCGGATTATTATCACGGCTCGCCTTGGGCTAAATTTCAAAGGTTTTTCTTGCGGAAACAGTTGAAAGTTCAGTATATTAATATTGGTTCTAAATATAGTGTTTTTCGTGAAAATAGTCAATTTATTGGGGGAATTAATTTGATGGAGTTTGGTTGTCGGAGTCGGCAGCCGGGTTTCGATTGCAGTTTTGCTGGGCGGGGTCATCGGTTCGCCGCCCCACGGATGGTATGTGGAACATTCTTCCGAGTTGGTGGTGAAAGATGTGGAGGAGGTGGGGAGGTTTTGGAACGAGATTTTTTATGATAGAATTCACAGATTGATACTAGAATTGTTGACTTTATCATTTTGAGTATTTATATTACATATGGGCAGTATTAGAAAAAACTGTAGTAAACTAATTTTTCAGGAGATATATATGAAACTATTGGGAAAGAAATTTCTTTTAATTCTGTTATTTTCACCGGAAGAGGGCGAAGAAACAAATATATCAATTGCAGGAAGAACAAGACTAATGAAAATGGGTTTTCTCTTTGATAAAGAAGTTAAGTCGATTTTCAATCGGGATAAAACTTTCGAAGAAATTGAATTGCCCGAATATTTTGCTTGGCACTATGGCCCCTTTTCGGTGGATTTGCTTAAGGACCTTGAGTTCTTAATTAATCAGGGTTTCATAAATGTTGAAATTAGTGGAAATTTACCTTTAGCTGCTGAAGTAGCTGAATATGAGTATTGGATAGAAGATATGGGTGAGTTTGAAACTCGTGAATATGATGAAGAAATTTTTGAACTTACTGATGAAAAAGGAATCAATAAGGCAAAGGAAATATGGGCGGTGTTGTCAGAAAATCAGAAAAAACTTCTTATTGACTTTAAGAGAGTTTTAAATAATACACGCCTTGATAGAATTCTGGAATATGTGTATAGAAAATATTCCAAAGATGGATATATTGATAAGTCCATTATTAGAGAAAGGTACCTATATTAATGGAAATATTTGGATATATAATTATATCGATAAATACAATAGTAGCAGTTTTATTATCATTCTTTGTGAACATTGACAAACTCTTCGAGGAAGCGAGGGAACAAATAAACAAAGAGGCGATATTTGTTTTTAAACAGTTTGGTAATACACGATCAAATGATATCTATGGAGTGGAAGATATTAGTAAGCAACTAAACAAGTTCCTTTTGCAGAGTCATAACGACCTGCATAAAATAGATAAAAAAGAGGGCGAATTTAATTTACACAAAACAATTTCAATTTTAGTAGTGCTTGTAGCAGTTGGATTTGTAATAATAGGCCATTTCTGCCCCGATACTCCAAAATTCTGGAGTTATCGCAACCAATTTATCATTATTGTTCCGTTTATCATTTTGGTATATGAGGTGATTGTATTATTAATAATGGAGTCAACTAAGAAATATCTCAACAAAGTAAAATCGAACTATAAAAATTGAAAATATTAATCATGATTGAACAAGTAATAGTTGAAAGTATTTCAGGAGCACTTCGAGATGAAGGATTTAAAGTCGCTATAGAGGTTGCTAATTTATATCGAAGTGCAGATGTTGCGGCTATCGATACTAAAGGTGATATTTGGATCATTGAATGTAAAGTAACCAGTATTGGAAGAGCTATAGAGCAATTAAAAACTCATAAAATTTCAGCAGATAAAGTCTTTATTGGAACTTACTACAGAAAAACCCGTGATATAACCTTAAAAAAAATCAAGGATGCTGGTATGGGACTTATATATGTCATGCCCGATGGCTCTTTATATGAATTTGTTAAGGCACCAAATAATACAAACCTTTGGAAGCCAGCCCGCGAAAGACTTCTGAAGAGGATTCAGGAGGCTGATTAATGTCTGTCCATATTTATCATTATAATACTAATTCAGAACAAAGATTTTTTCTTGGGGAGAATAGAGAATTATACGATATTATCGCCCTGAATGGAAATATTGTATCTTATATGCCTGCCGGAGTTGCTTCATTTATATCAACTGCGAGTAAAATGTTCTACATTGATCCACAAACGCATGCTTTCCAACATTCAACTATTAATTTGAAGAGAGATGTTAGTAATAAAGAAGAGAGAGAACCGCCCAAATTTGAATTCAAACCTTCAATTAAAAAATTAGCTCAAGAAAGATTGGGTTCTCCATTTTCACTTGTTATTGAAGAAGATAGACCTATTAGAACTACTGATTTTTTTAGAAATGACGGAGAAATTGATGATAACATAATTACCAATATCTGTCAGAATGTTGTTAGCTTTCAATTAGAGACTATAATGAACTCTTTAGATGAAGAGACGAAAGAATTCTTAGATAGTGAAGATGACTTTAGACCAGAGTTTGTAATTGCTCCATATTTTTATCTTTCACCCCGTCAGTTCAGGGAATGGTTCAAAATAAATATAGAATGTTATAGGAAATCGTGTGAAATTTTTCCAAATATTCAGATTTATTTATCATTAGTAGTCTCAAAAAAAGCGTTGCAAAGAGGGGATGAAATAATAAGTGCAATCTCCGAATTAAAACCAATGGGAATTTTGATTTGGATAGATGAACATATAGAGGAAGATTTAATTGAAAATGACATTAGTATATACATTGAATTCTTGAGAAAACTAAAAAAACACACAGATATAATTTATAATAACCACGGTGGTTATTTGTCAATATTGTTGTGTCATAAAGAGATAGGTAGTTTATTAAATGGTGTTGGACATTCAATTAATTATGGGGAGAATAGAAGTGTAATACCTATAGGTGGTGGTATTCCTATGGCTCGCTTTTATCTTCCATCAGTTCATTCCAGACTTAGATTTGGTGACGCGCTTCATATTGTTAAAGACTCGAAGAAGTGGTTAAGATCAAGAGATGACTATAGAAAAAATGTCTGTTGTTGTACTCAATGTATGGAATTGATAAAAGAAAAAAAAGGTAATATAGTTGAAGCTTTTGATGCCTATGGCGAGAGTTATCCCGTTACTTTTAGAAGACGTTCTGGAACAGTGATTAGTCTGGAATATCCTACTAAAGAGGCTAGAATGATTGCTGCAAGACACTATTTATTTAATAAAGCTAAAGAATTCAGTGATTTGGAAGAGTTTTCTTTCGAAATACTATTACAAAAGTTGGAAAATGCATATGATGAAATTTCTCCTTATTTAGGAGATGAATTGGTGGCTCATTTGCTTAATTGGAAAGAAGCGTTAAAAGACATTATACAGTAAGTGTTGTAAAAACCCAACCCTGAGAAGCTCCTCTTCACTTCTAACCCAATTGATAATGTAATAATGAAGAACTTTTTTTAACTGGAAAACTCACTATTTAAGTTGGATTATGTACACGAATTACTTTTCCTCCATCATCCTCGCCGCCGGGGAGGGGAAGCGGATGAAATCCAACCTCCCCAAAGTCCTGCATAAGCTGAACGGCAGGCCGCTTGTCGAATATGTGGTCGAAACCGCGAAGGAATCCGGCGCCGACCCCATCATCGCCGTGGTGGGATATAAACGCGAACTGGTGATGAATTGCCTCGGTGATAGCGTCCAATACGCCGTCCAAGCCGAGCAGAAGGGCACCGGCCACGCCGCCCTGATGACCGAAACTTTGCTGAAAGACTTTCCCGGCGAAGTGATGATATTGTCCGGCGATGTCCCCCTGCTGCGCCCGGAAACTATCCGGGCAATGGCGGAGTTGCACCGTTGTGAAGGGAACACCTGCACCCTGCTCTCCTGCGTCTTCGATGACCCTGCCGGCTACGGCAGGATAATCCGGGGAGTATCGGGCGAAGTGCTTGCCATCATCGAACACAAAGACGCCGCCGATGAACAGCGGACGATCAAGGAAATCAATTCCGGCATCTACCTGGTCAAGCCGGCGCCGATGTTCCAATCTCTGCACACTTTGAAGAATGACAACGAACAGGGTGAATATTACCTCACCGACATCATCGCCGATTTCGTGGCGAAGGGGATGAGGGTCGGAGGCTATATCGTTGAAGACCCCTTGGAAATCGCCGGAGTCAATTCTATTCAGCAGTTGAAGGAGATGGAAATCGAATATCTCAAGCGGAATTCGGAAGCTCCTTCCGAAATATAAAGAGGGCTGTCCTTTCCGCTGACAGTTCAACACACAAACCGGTGGGGATGAATACCGTCGTTGATTGACGGTTATTCGATTAGTCAGCTTTTACGGTATAATATAAATGCTTTGATGTTTTGCTTTTCACACTCGATAACATAAGCTATGTTTACCCCGAAAGTTTATCGGGGGAGAAATCGCTTGACGGCGTTAGTCTGGAAGTAGCCGCGGGCGATTTCATCGCTCTCATTGGGGAGATTGGGTCGGGTAAATCCACCCTTTTGAAGCTGTTGGTGGGGCTGCTAAAGCCGACAGAAGGGAAGGTTTTATTCGAGGGCGCGCCCATTCCCGCTAAGGGGAAAAGGCTTCGTGAAGTCCGCCGGAAAGTGGGGATGGTGTTCCAATTCGCAGAAGCGCAAGTGTTCGAATCTTCGGTGTTGAACGAAGCGGCTTACGGATTGGTGAATTATGATTATCCGCGGGAGGATATTACGGCGCTTTCGCGCGAAGCGCTGGGTATGGTCGGGCTGCCTCCCGAAAGATTCGGCGGGAAATCCCCTTTCGAACTCAGCGGCGGTGAGCGCAAAAGGCTGGCGCTGGCTTCAATCATGGCGCTGAAGCCGGATATGTTGTTATTGGATGAGCCGGCGGCGGGGCTCGATTCTGAAGGAAGGAATATGTTGAAAAGCGTTCTAACAGCGCACCGAAGCGCTGGGAAAGGGGCGGTATTGGTAAGTCATGACTTGGATTTGTCGATGGAACTGTGCCCCAAAGTCATCGTCCTTCACGAGGGGAGGAAAGTGTACGATGGCGGCAGGGATATTTTCTATGATGTGCAGAAATTGAGGAGTTGGGGATTGGAAGCGCCGGAGTTAGTGCAAGCTTGGAACGATATACCGGGAAGGGGATTAACGCCCGTAGTCAAAGCATTTTCATTGTCCGAGGCGAAGATATTAATGCAGAGGTTCAAGAATGTGTAATGTTCATATATAATTATGATCATCCAAAACTCGTCATTCCCGTCCGCCAGTAGATGGAAAGCATTTCGGGAATTGTAAATATTGAAGCCGATTCCGGACAAGCCGGAATGACACTAACCCCTAATCCCCAATCCCTAACCCGGACGAGCCGGAACCAA
>JABMRZ010000023.1 GCA_013202315.1 Candidatus Tariuqbacter arcticus
AATGACGAATATGGGTGCGGTTTTTGATAAAGCTATAATGATACAAAATATTTAATATTCGTTCTTAACTACCCGCCCTCACCGGTAAAATGATTATGAAAGAGCTGCCCCTGTTAAGCTGGCTGTCGACTACGATTTTGCCGCCTAAGTTCTTGATTATACCATAACTCACCGACAGCCCCAATCCAGTGCCCTTGCCCACACGCTTGGTCGTATAGAACGGAAGGAAAATGCGGGACATCTGTTCCTTGGTCATCCCTTTTCCGGTATCGCTAATCGATATTCTAATCTTGTTATCATCCATCGAAGTTCTTATAGTTATCTTGCCTGGCGGGGTGATGGCGTCGACCGAATTCTTCAGGATATTCAACAGAACCTGATTGAGTTGATTCCAATCGCTGACGATATTAGGAATATCCTCACCGAATTCGCGCACGATTTCAATATTGGAAGTTGACATTTCCCGTTCCAAAAACCCGTCCACGATTGCGTCTATGAGGTGATGCATATCGAAGGGCTTCAACTTCACCTCAGTCTTGCGCACGAAACTCAATAACTTCCGAGTGATATCACGCCCTCGGAACACAGCTTCATATATAGTGTCCAAATGGGGAGCGAAATCCTCCGGTTTGGGATTCATATTGAATTCCGGATTCATCATATCTTTCATCAGACCGACCTTTTCGCTGATTATAGCGAGCGGGTTGTTGATTTCATGTGCCACACCCGCCGCCAATTCCCCCACAGAAGCCAACTTTGCGGCGTGTTCAAGTTGAGCGCCGGTAACATCCCGCTCACGCTGAAACTCCACCATTTTCTTAGCTCGGGAGATGATTACCACAAAGATAATCACGAATATCAATATGGAAAATCCGATTATATTCAACTGCGTCCCTGAAAAAAGTTGACTCCTGTGCCGCTCCGCCCATTGCACAATAATCGCCCAATCGGCGGTTTTCAGCCAGGAATAGGCATAATTATGCGAAACACCTTCAATCTTGACTTTCTCATTCCCCAATTTTTCCGTTTGTGGTGGAATGATGGATGAGGTTTCCAAAGGAGTCCCGACATGGGGGGTTACCAGCTGATAATAACCGTCTTGATTAACGATGGAGGTTAAAACTTCATCCGACCCCGCCAAAGAAGTAATATACGCATAGAACTTCTCAGTATCCAGAGTCGCTCGCAAAACCGCATATTGTCCGTCAATAACCCGGCTGACCGCTAAAGTAAAATGAGGCTTCTTGCGAAAACCTAAATATATATCGGTAATAATGAAATTTACCTCGCTCTCGTTCAATTGGATAAACCACGATTCGCCGCTGTAATCCTTCTTTTCCAACGATGGATAAGGCCCCGCATAAGCGTACTGAACGCCGGATGAATCGAAATAACCGACATCGATAAAAGTATCGCTGTCCTTTCTTAGTTCGTCCAGTAATTCTTGCATCATTTCAGAAGAAGGCGGTATCTGCAGTTTGGGATCGTCGATTTGATTATCCAAATTCACCAGTCGTTCTCGCAGAAACAAATCCAGCATATTCGATTGATATTCTGCGATGGATTTTAGGTGAAGCAGACGCCCTTCTTGTGAAATGGCGTTGTATTGGAAATGGAAGTAAATGGTAAGGAGTATGAGGGGAACTAAATAAGTGATAAACAAGCGGAGAACATTCTTACGCTGAAGTTCTTTATAGTGCTTTTCACTCAATAAGCTTCCACGGGCGGAGGACTTAGTATCATTATCCGAAGATTGCGCGGGCATAACAATCTCATACGTTACTATTGATATTGAGGCGAATTAGTCGGTCAAATTGCTGTTTTATAACAATTACTACATCTTTCACTAAACAATTTTATTCAAATTACTTTTTTCACTAACTTAATATAATAAATGATAGGCTGAATTTCAAGATTCTTTAATGGTTTTCTATGAAAATTTGTTGATTACTCAGAATACATTCCTGATTATTTTCTTGATATTAAACTTTTAAACAAATACCTTTATGATAATTATACCTTAAATTCAATTGTCCTGCTTCTATTATTTCGAAAGCAAATTATGACTAAAATAAAACCCATGTTAATATTAATCCTGATATGGGCGGTTTCATCCTTTCCAAATGAAAAAGAACCGGTGGAAATATCTTTTCTCCCCCATTGGCAGCCTCAAGCCCAATTCCCAGGCTATTATATCGCGCTTGAAAAGGGATTCTACAAAGACAATGGACTAAAGGTAACGATTATCCCCGGAGGACCAACTCAACCAACTATTGACAATCTGAAAAGCGGCAGGGCGGATTTCATCAGCACTTTCCTCACTACCGGGATTGAAAGCAGGGCCAGCGGCTTAAATTTAGTGAACATAGTACAACTTTCTCAGTGTTCCGCCTTGATGATTGTGGCGAAAAAAGCGAGCGGCATTCAGGTTCCCCAAGATTTGGATGGTAAAAAAATTGGGATGTGGCGCGCTGAATTTCAACTTCTGCCTAAAGCGTTCATAAAGCAGTATGACCTCAATATGGAAATCGTTACCATCCAAAACACTATGAATCTGTTTCTTTCCGGCGGCATAGACGCCGCCACCGCAATGTGGTATAACAAATACCATACGCTTATAAATTTCGGCCTCGACCCCGATGAAATGACAACTTTTCATTTCTATGATTACTGCGATTTGAATTTCCCCGAAGACGGTATTTATTGCCTGGAAGAGTTGTATTGTCAGAAACCCGAATTGTGCAGAGCTTTCGCCGACTCTTCCATCGAAGGGTGGCTTTATTCATTCGAGCATCAGGCGGAAGCGGTTGAAATCGTTATGAAATTTATGACCCAAGCTCACATCCCCGCCAATTCAGCCCACCAAAAATGGATGCTGGCGAGGATGATAGATTTATTCATGCCGGATTCGTCCGGCGCAGAATTGGGACATCTCGAAAAAAATACCTACCTTAAAGTTGCGGATAGACTTATCGAATGCGGATTGATTGAAACAATTCCTCCATACGAACAATTTTATAAAGGGCGCGCGTCTTATGTTAAAGAATAAAGGAATCGCTTTCAAGCTTATTCTCTTGATAGGGGTGTGCGGAGCGTTGATTCTACTGGCGATTCTGGGGGTAAATTATTCCTTCACCAGTAAAATCGTTCATAATAACCTCAAGGATAACGCTAAGAATCTCGCCCTATCCACCGTTCACCAAATCGAAGCGGTTCTGAACCCCATCGAAAAAGTGCCGGAAAGTCTGGCGCAATTCCTCCAACGCTCCGACTATGATGAACAAACACTCTTGGAAAATCTTAAAGCGGTTGTTGTCAATAACCCGGAAATATACGGCGCCGCAATCGCCTTTGAACCCTATGCCTTCAGGAATGATTCACTCTATTATTCGCCCTATTATTGCAAAGAAGGCGACACCGTCAGACTCACTTATATCGGAGGTGAAAACTACCAGTATTTCTATTGGGATTGGTATCAAATCCCCAAATCTTTGAACAAGCCGATATGGACAGAGCCGTATTTCGACGAGGGGGCGGGTGAAATCATTATGTCCACCTATTCCGTCCCATTTTATAAATCAACCGATGGTGAAAAGAAGCTGATGGGTATTGTAACCTCGGATATCTCTATGTCCTGGCTGCAGGCGATTGTGGATTCGATAAAAATTTATGAAACAGGTTACGGTTTCCTGATTTCACGGAATGGAACGGTGATAACTCATCGTAATTCGAGTCTGATAATGAACGAAACGATTTTCAGCCTGGCTGAAACCCTGCGAGATTCCACTCTACGCGAGATTGGGCGGGGAATGATTCGAGGCGAATCCGACTATGTGCCGATTTCCAGCTTGACTGACGGGCGGCAGAGTTGGATGTATTATGTTCCTCTCCCTTCCAGCGGGTGGTCGTTGGGGGTGCTGTTCCCTGAAGATGAGTTGATGTCTGATATTGCCTTGTTAAGTAAAATTCTATTAGCGGTGGGGATAATCGGATTTGTCCTGTTGATAATAACCGTCATTCTCATCGCCACCGGCATCACCCGCCCATTGCGATTATTGGTGAGCGCCACCGAAGAAGTCGCCGCCGGTAACTTCGACTTGGTAATAACCGCCCCCAAAACCGGCGGCGAAGTTGGCAAGCTCACCGAATCCTTTAGCTCTATGACAGTATCTTTGAAAGACTATATCGAACAATTGACCGAAACTACCGCCGCCAAAGAACGAATAGAGAGCGAATTGCAAATCGCCCACGATATTCAGATGAGCATCATCCCCAGGATGTTCCCCCCCTTTCCCGAAATGGAAGAATTCGATATCTTCGCCGATATTAAACCCGCAAAAGAGGTGGGCGGCGACTATTACGATTTCTTCTTCATCGATGACGACCATCTCTGCTTCACCATCGGTGATGTTTCGGGTAAAGGGGTGCCGGCTTCGCTGTTTATGGCGGTTACCAGGACGCTGATCAGAGCCAAGACCATCCGCGGATTATCGCCGGCTCAAGTGATGTGCAGAGTGAACGAAGACCTCTGCTTGAACAACGAAAGCGGGATGTTCGTCACCATTTTCCTGGGGTTTTTTAATATCCGAACGGGCGAAATCCAATACTGCAACGGCGGGCACGATGCGCCTTATATAGTTCATCCGAATGGAAAGGTTGAACCGATGGGTGAGCCGGATGGATTGCTTGTAGGAGTGATTGAAAATTTCGATTATATTACGAACAAATTCAAACTCGAAGCCGATGACGCGTTAATCCTGTTCACTGACGGCGTCCCTGAAGCTATGGATGTGAATGATAATCTGTTCTCGAAAGAAAAATTGGTGGCGCTGTTGGAACGAATGAATGACACCGACCCGGAAAAAATGACAAAAACCGTCTTTCACGCGGTGCAGGAATATGAAAAAGGGGCTGTGCAGTCTGATGATGTCACCATCTTATCCTTAAAGTATTATGGTGATGGCGGGAAGGTGTGAAAGTATGAAAGTATGAAAGTGTGAAAGAATAAGCCGCTTTAATCAACGAAACACACAGTAAAGGTCCTGCAAATCTTTACTCTGAAAATAGGAATTAGGATTTAGGAGTTAGGAGTTAGGGGATTGTAATCCCCGTTC
>JABMRZ010000250.1 GCA_013202315.1 Candidatus Tariuqbacter arcticus
CCCTAAAAAAGTATTTCCTGTCTTCCTCAACTCGTCATTCCGGCTTGTCCGGAATCGTTCTCCTTGTATTTTATAAAGATGGATTCCCGTTTTCGCGGGAATGATAGCTGGTTAATCGGAAATTCTTTATGAAAATCACTATAGTTAAGCCGGGAGGGCAAATCTCTTCTCCGAATCCGGAATAAATTGGACTTTTGGAAGTCGATTCATATTGAAAATAGACTTTACATAGAGATTGTTGCCGCATCCGGGACATGGCGGGGGAATAATAGACCCTCCGCTCAAAGTTACAGTTATGCCGCAGTTAATACAAATGTAGGTTCCGATATCAGTTTCAATGCTGAAGCCTTGCATGATGAACTCCTAAATTAATAGACAGTTGATGCGATTCAATGTGAGCGAATTAATTAGGCGTAATGATAAATTGATTGACATTATCATATTGAATAATTTTTAAGCCAAAATCGTGCCAAATAGTCATCAGCGTAAAATCTGTCCCCTTTACCATTTATTTGATGGTAACTGTAAATGAATGTGTATATTTTACACATATACCGGGATCATTATTCATATATTAGACGCCGAATGGACACTAAAGGTTGCAGACATAATTGAAAATATTTCCGACCTTTAAGTGGAGGCATAAGTAAGATGGAGGGACGCTCGAAAGCGCCCCTCGTTTAGTTTTATAACATCGTTGTGCCCGAAGGCAAATTTACTTGACCAGCAGCATCTTCTTGACGCTGGAATAGTTATCGGTTTTCAGCATATAGAAATAGACGCCGCTGGATAGTTTTGAAGCGTCGAATTGTAGTTGGTGATCTCCCGCTTCCATCCATCCGTTAGCCAGTTCGGCGGCTTCTCTGCCGAGCAGGTTGAACACCCGCAGTTCCACTTTAGCGGCATTTGGCAAGCCGAAGGCGATGGTGGTGAGGGGATTGAAGGGGTTGGGTGAATTCTGCGCCAAGTAATATGTGTTCGGTGTGGATGTTGAAACAAAGCCGCTTTCTTCATCCCAGCCAGTCAACAGCCATCCCTCGAAGGGAGAATTGGCATCGACACCCTCCTTGGTGAATGTAAATTCGTCTTCAGCGATAATAGTGGCGGGATAGTAACCGGCTGCGCAGCGATAAGTGTATTCACCGGCGGGAGCTGCGCCGGGAACCTGCTGAGTCATATCCCGGATGATGGCGGTGCCGGCATTGAGACTGAGATTATAGCGCAGAATCAACGGTCCATAGATTATACTGTCGGGAGAGACAGCTTCAGTCCAACCATCGAATGTGGCGGGGCTGGTTCCGATATTTTCGATATCGACATTAAATTCAAACGAACCACCAGCCGCAGGAATGACTATCGGGGGATTTAAGGGGGTCAAGGTAACCGCAATATCCGGCGTCGAGGTTGGAGTGGAATAGAGAACACACATTCCATTTTCCACCGGGTGGGCGTGGATGTCGTAATCGCCGTCAAAGAAGTATTGGATGCCGTCGGTCTGGGTATGGTTTTCGATGCCGATTGTGCCTTCGGAAATCACCGCGGAGGACATATCCTTATACTGCGACTTTATCCTGGCGTCGCCGGTGGCGGTGGGATAGTAAGCCGGGTCGTATATGATGGTCTGGAAGGTTTCGAAACAGCCGGTGGGCGCCCATTGTTCAATATGATTGTATTCGATGATGTATAAGTGATTGACTGCATCGTACCAGCGCCACACGCCGCCGGAATTGGTACGTTGAGGCGACAGGTCTTCCCAGTAGGTGGCTATCATCCGCGGGGGACCATCGATGTTGGGTATGCCGCTGTTGTTATAGTCTTCTTCGGTTACGATGCCCGGGGCGACCCAGCCGTTGGTGGCGATGGAGATAGAATCATAGGTTATTCCGTAATACTGGAAATCGAAGGGCATCAAGTAATGGAAGATTTGGTCATCCAGCACGAAGGGCACTTGGATACCGGGACCGCCTGAATCGGGATGCAGTTCCACCCATTCGTAGACCGGCAGTTCGGGCAGGTCAAAGGGGTCGTATGCCATATATCCGTAGTTGTCGGGACCTGTAGGGTCATTTAAGATATTGCCAATCATCACTCCGAATCCCATTTCAGCGGAGTAGGACAGGTCGCCTTCGACAACCATATCGATGGGGGCGATATGTTCCATCGGAGTGGTGGAGGAGGCGGTGACATTGAAGGTGGCTGAGGGATTTTCGCCGGGCTGAACTGTACCGTAAGAAGCGACGGCGGTATTAATGGTCAGGTATGGATCGAAGGTGGTGATGTCCCCATCTAAGTTGTTGACCGGGCTGGAGCCTTCATTAGTGATAAAGACTATCAAGTCGGCGGTTTCTCCTGGGTCGAGCCAGTTATTGCCGTTTCCAAGCGGGTCGCTGATGGCTATGCGGTCGAATTCGATCACCGGGGCGTGGACGGTCAGAGCGAAGCTCGATTCCCATTGATCCGCGCCCGATTCAGCCAGGACATTGATGGTGAAGATGTGTCCTTCTTCAATTTCTTCGGCGCAGGCGACTTCGAATCCCTGGGAGACAATTGAAACGGCTCCGGCGGGGACATTACCGTATGAGGCCTGATTGTCGATGATGGTCAGCAATGGGTCGCCACAGGAGATGGTGACATTGACATCGACGGCGTTTTCAACGCCGATATTATACATAGTGAGGGTAAGATAGGATTCTTCGCCGTAATCGAGCTGGCTGTTGGGGTTCCATCCATTGATGTCCTCGATTTCGCAATCGCTGACGATCACATACGCACCTTCGGGGGGGATGATGGGCACTTCTGCGATATAGCGGAAGTAATTTTGCAGGGTAACGGTAACAATCATAGTATCGCCCGGGGTCTGGGCGGGGATGTCAATATCCACCGGGGCGCCGGTAGCTTCGGCGATGCCGATGATTTCGTTATTGACGGTGAGGGCGATGATGGCGCCTTCATTGGCGGTAACGGTGAATTGTGTGTTGCCGCCGAACAGGGCTCCGATGTGGTTGACGGTCAAATTCTCCGGCACTTCGGAATATAAAGTGATAAAGGCGTCGCCGTGATGGTGGAATAGATGATAGGTTTCATCCTTGTTTGAAGTATTGTAAGGCCAGTTGGAGGCGCTGAGGTAGTATTTGCCATAAGCGTTGGCGAAGCAGGGGCGCAGGGTGGCGGAACCGGTGATTTCGGGGGGTCCGTAGCCGGGGTCGAAATCGGGCCACATACTGTCATACATTCCCCAGACATAGGTATCGTTGACGAAGGAGTATGAGATATCAGAGGCGGCGATTACACCTAAAGCGCCTTGCTGCATTCGATGAAAGGCTTCTGCAAAGCATTGGGTGGAACCGTCAAATTGCCCGGTCAGGCAGTTGATTGAGAAGACGAAGGTGAGCATATCATTGTTGAGTCCGGACAGGTTGGAGATGTAATAACTGGGAGTTCCCCAGCCGGTAACAGCACCGTGGTCGCGGTGCTGGGTGATGAAGGCGCCGCTGTTGATGGCGTTGTTTATTCCGGCGGCGTTCCCGCTCCAGTTAGTCAGATAAGAGGGGGAAGTGGGAATATAGCCTAAGCCGCTGGGCCCGAAGTAATTGATAATCATATAGGTGTTGGAATTGGTGGACCAGGTGCTGGGCGGGCTGGAAGTTCCGGCGTATTGACGGACGGGGCGTTTACCGAGTTCATTTTCCATATAGCCGTAAATGACTTCACAGCAGAGGATGAACCACCTGTCGCTTTGCCAGCCGCCGGCGATTAGCGGATTATCATAGAAATCGGGGTTGGTAGGCGGATCGCGTTCGTAGTCCAGGAATTTGGAAACCATTGTAGAGAGGTGGGTTTCATTTTGAGCGGTGATGCGGGCGATGGCGAGTTCGGGCAGGTCGTTGCCGTCGATGTCGGCGTATATGTTATCGGATGCGCAGTATCCGCTCCAGGTGGGTGAGGTGATGCCATAAAGGTCGCCGGAATTTTGGTGATCCGAAAGCAGCAGCACCGCTACCGGCGCGGGATCCCAGGTGTAGTATGCGTCATTGATGTAGTTTTCAATGGCAGTGGAATTGTTGCCGCCGATTTCTGACAGGGTGGTGATGCCGGTGTAGATGCCTTGGAGTTTGCGCCATTGTTTGATGGAATCCGCCCAGGCGATGAATACCGGGTCATCGGGAACGATAATTACATATTCAACATCGTCTTCATCGGTTAGTTTTGTCCGATTGAAATTCACTGTGGGAAGTGATTCATAATTCAACAGGTTGCCTTGCAGAATCGGTTCCCAGTGGCGGCTGCGGAGTCGGTCTTCGCCGAAATGCCCGTTCCCACCGGTGAAGTTCACTTTGATTTTCAGGTCCCGGTAGACCACCAATTCTTTAGTGACCGGATTATACTGGAAGGGTGTGACGCCTAAAATAACCACATCGACTCCGCGTATTTGGGTTATTTCGGAGGTTTTTACCGGTTTTTCAGGGTAGTAGGCGTCGCGGGAATAGATTGACGGGTCTTTTCTGTAGACCGGGGGTGAGTTATCGGTTTCGCGCGGTATGGGGGGCGCAGGGGCGATTTCCATCCCTTGATAGACTTCGGTGCGATAGTGGAGGATTTGCACTTCGGCGTGGGCGCCCTGGGGGATGGCGATGTAGCGTCCGGAACCTGGCAGGTTGGGCGCGCCGGCGTCATTTGGCAGAAAGACGCCGGGGAGATGAATCATCTGCATAGTTTGACCATCGATAAGCATATCTTCAATCACCATCATATCGATGGAGTAGGAAACTTCCACTCCGAAAGCGTTCTGGCTGGTGAGTTTGAAGCCCATTTCGCTCCAACTGTCGTCGAAGGTGATGACTTCGGCGAAAGCGGTGGAGGCAAACAGGAAGATGATTAACGCTGCGATGGTCGGATAGAATCGTAAAGTGTTTTTTCTAAACATAGTTGGAGACCTCGCTTTGTTTATAGTTGATTGATTATATAGTGTGAAAGTGTGAAAGTGTGAAAGTGTGAAAGTTTTTTACCACAAAGGCACAAAGAACATAGAGTTACACAAAGATTTTATAATTATCCGTATTTCATATGTATTTAATGGTGAGTCTATTATCAGGGCATATATATCAAAATAAAAAGCGCAAATATCGTTCCCTATATTTCACTTTAAAATCTCTTCAGCGGCGTGTTAATTATGCAACAATTTCCGAACTCTCCGCATAATTTGCATCATTTTAGTTGTTGGTTATTGGTTGTTAGTTGGCGATTTAATTTTCAGGTATTCGGTCAGAATTATTTTATGGTCGAAGGCTAATTCGAGTTTGTCGATTTCGTCCGGGGCGATGAGTATTACTTCGCGGGCATCGGAACCGACTTGCGGGGTTCCTAATCCGTCAGCGTGGAACACTATGGAAATGTTGTGCTGTCTGGCGTCGCGGTTGGGGTCGGAATAAGCTTTGAACTGTTGGATGTTTTCCAGTTCTAAACCGGTTTCTTCATAGGCTTCGCGGGCGGCGGCGGTTTCCAGGGTTTCGCCATATTCGACATAGCCGCCGGGTAGGGCTAAGCCGTATGGGGGTTCACCCCGTTTAATCAACACAAATTTCCCATTATATCTGATGATGATGTCAACGGTGGGGATGGGGTTTTTGTATGTTTCCACAATGGCGCTACAATGGGGGCATTTGATTTGTTTTTTCATAAAACGGTGAACGGTGAACGGAAAATGGATTATTAAAATTGGAGTTAATATTATATTCTTGCATTCATTTTTAAGGTATATACATTCTTGAAGGGTCTGTTGCCCAAATCAAGGCAACGTGCTGTCGACTCTCCGCAGTCGCCAGCATATATAATAATAACAGTTATTTGGTGTCAGGTGCGGAGATCCAACACCAGG
>JABMRZ010000251.1 GCA_013202315.1 Candidatus Tariuqbacter arcticus
CCTGAGCGATCGTGCATGAATTCAGGGCGGGGAAACCCCGCCCTTACAAAAGTAGGACAAGGATTTATGTCGTTTATTATAGTTAGCTTTACACACACGATATAGTGAAGAACCACTATTTAAGAAAAGCCTCCCACAATCGGGAGGCTTTGTGTTATTTATAATGGCATTTGTTATATATATCGCAAGCGCCTGCAAGATTGAGAATCAGAAAACAAGTCTTTGTGAAATGGCGAAATTCACTCCTTTGGAACCGTTGAATAATCCTCTCTGACCGGCGACTGCGAAATCGAGTTTATAATACTTGAAATCGAAGCCGAATCCCGCCGCTAAAGTTGTGCCCTGCATTCCCCCCAAGGCGAAGCCGAAACGAAGCGGCAGGAAACGCAGATATTTGATTTCCGTCCCCAAGGCTAAACGCGGAGTGGTGGTTCCTCCGGCTACATTGTTCAATCCCTGATGATAATCGGCTTCCACCACCATCCAGGGATACAGCCGGTAATTAGCGGAGAGGACGAACGATTTGGGCAGCTTATACCTGATGATGTCGGGGGATATGAAGGTGGTGTCGGTGGTGACGGTAATACTGTCCAGGTAGTCTTCCATATTATCCAATTCATCGATGTTCAAACCGGGCTCATTCAGGGATATTGTTCCATGAAGCTCTTCGATTTCGCCGAAATTGATGCTTCCGACTAAATTGTTGATTGTCAGCCCCAGGGTGAGTTTTTCTCCCGCCATACCGGCAGCCGCCAGATCAAGACCCACTCCATCCCCCCCCTTTCCCCTATCATCATAAGGGAAAGCCAGGTATAATTGATAGTTCCCGTTAACCGCCATTGAATCGACGCCGGAAAGGAC
Organism: Candidatus Tariuqbacter arcticus; assembly: GCA_013202315.1. Classification (GTDB taxonomy): domain Bacteria; phylum Electryoneota; class Tariuqbacteria; order Tariuqbacterales; family Tariuqbacteraceae; genus Tariuqbacter; species Tariuqbacter arcticus. Next base: position 862 of record JABMRZ010000251.1, read on the forward strand.
GGTCGCTTCGGCGTGTTCAACTTTAGCATAGGACATTCCGATGAAGTATTTGAAGGTCGCTCCAACGCTGAAATGACTGAGGAATTTCCAATCGGGATGCAATGTTTTTGCGGTTGAGAAGGCGATTTCCGCACCGGCGATGGCTTCACCTTCAATATCGGCGAAAGTCTCCGGCTCTGTTCCTATGCCCTGCAACGGAATCTGCAAGAGGTTCTGCGGCAGTTGAATATTGGAATAGGCGAAGTAATTCAGCGCGAAGGCGAATTCCCGGTAGGACAATGCGAATGGTGTTATTTGGGTATTGATGAAGCCTTTGAAGTTGTTATCGAAATGGCTGATGATTTCGTCCTTCGCTTGTTGGTCCCAGCTTTCGTGTTCATCGAAATACTCCTGGCTGAAATAGTCGTTGTAGAAGTCGAGGTTGATGCTGTTGTTGCCCATACTCAAGCCGAAGCTGGCGATATCGAGGGTGATATTCGGACTGTGAGGCAGCATAAGATTGGCGGGGTTCCAGCGGGCGACTTCAGCCCCTCTGGACATGCTTTGATATGCGCCAGCCATCCCCATACTGCGGGCGTTCAATCCGGTTTGACTGTAGGCGGCGATTGGGATAAGAAGCGTTAGCATTAAGGTTAATTTTTTCATTTCAGTTCCCTCCTCCGGTTTCATCTTCATCATCGAAATCGGCGTCTACTACAACATGTGCCGAAGCGCCGACGCTGATGTAATCGGTCGGCTTCATTCGGACGATTTCGCCTTCGGTGGAGAGGATGGTGATGAAGGTTTTAATGTAAAGGATACTATCTTCATCTGCGCCGGCGAACATCTCCAACTGGTCGAGGTTAAGGGTCTGTTCGACGGTCGATTCTCCCGGCGAAATGACATATCCATCGTCGCCCACCACCGCGGTCGGCAGAGCCACATATATGAAGGTATCCACTTGGGAACCGGCGATATTTTCGAAGTCTGCCGAATCGTAGGAGGCGAGGATGAAAGCTTCACCTGAAAGGGGCATATGTGAAATGAGATTCAGGGTTAAATCGACTTGATTCAGCATATTGTCGAAGCCTTGGTCGATTTCAGCAATTTCGGGTTCCAGAGTCGATTCGCCGATTTGCAGGGCGAAGGGGGTGTAAATCAGGAATTCGCCCGCTATCCATTGCCATTCGCCCACCGCAACTTCTCCCGCAATATAAGCGACACCCTCAATCTGAATCAAATCGGGAATGACATTGATCAAGGCTTCTATCCCGGTGATTGTAGTGTCTAAAACTCCTGGATTGGTAGTGTCGCCGGCGGGGATTTGAAGCGGGGGGATGTTCAGGGTTTCCATCAAAATATCGTCTTTAAAGGCTTTTAGAGTGAGGTTAGCGTTGATTTGCACACCGATAGTATTGGTCAGGCGGATGTCGACATTGGCATAATCCAGATTGAGGTTATCCAAGCCCTCCGGGATATCTTCGAGCTCAAGCGGGTCTTGTTCAATGTCAAGTTCTACGGTGTCCAAGAATCCTTCAAAATAACTGAAATACAAGCTGGAAACATTAAATTCGGTGGAAACCATTTGGTATTGGTTAATTTCCACGAAATCATCCGGCAGGTTGTATAGGGGGTCAGCGGTGTCGAGGATGTTGACTTCCACCAGCGCCTGAATCTGATTGTCTCCCTGGGGGCGGGAGAATTGATAATCCGACAAATTGAAGCCGGTGATAGAATGGGTGTCGTTGGGGTCAATGGTGAATTCCTGAGTGAACGGTTCGCCGTTGTGGGTGAAATCTGGCAAGGTGAAATGAACGGTGTTGATGAGTTCCGTATTGTTGGTTATGGAATAATCCAAATAACCTTGTTTGATGACGGCGGTGATGAGGGTATCGGTTTCAAGCAGGGAGAAGGTGGTGTCTTCGTCGAAATCCTGAGTGGGAATGTGAGCCCTGGCGGATTCGACTTCCAATTCGGATATTTCCACATCGACCCGGATGTTGTCATCTTCCCCGATTAACACCGGGGCGGCGGAACCTGGCGAAGACCCGGAGACATAAATTTCCATCACATTATCGATTTCCTGACCGGTAGGCAGCGCCCAATCCTCCTGGCTTTCGCTTTCGCCCGGCGCGAGGGGACCGGGAATGTCCACATGCACCACCAGGATATTGGGGCTGGAACCGTAAACATCTATGCTGATGTTTTCCAGTGGAACTGGCAGATTATTGGTGACGGTCACGGTAACATCTCCCGAAGCCACTATCACCCAGTCATATTCGGGATAGATAATTTCCTGAGCGGGGGCGTCGAAATTGAATTGTGGTACTGGGACAGTCTGCCCCACAAACGGCTGCAGTTCAGGTGCAAGGTCGGTCAAGAGGTAGAATGCGGTCTGCATACCGGGGGGATTTACTGTCCGAAGGCCGACATAGGTTTCGATAGTTTCATCGAAAGCGTCGTATTTCAGTTCGTTTTCGATGGTGATGACATCGATGGAATCGGCGAAGTTGAAGATGAGGGTATCTCCATTTTGGGAGACCCAGTTCCCGCTGGAATCGACTTCGGTGGAATCATCGATGATATCCTCCAAAGAATATACCCTGTCGGCGATGGGGATGGTCATTTCGACCTGCCATCGAGGGGTTCCCGGTTCTTTCAGGGAACATCCCCCGATTATCAGAATCATCATTAAGGGAAAGATAAGCAGCGATTTTTTCATAAAATTCTCCGTTTTATTATTAGATATGGGTTGTGTGCTGTGGGTTGTGAGAATGATTTGTATAAATTTATCTTTTTTTCCAAGAAAGGAATAATTATTCTACCGTTTTATAATAAGCGACATAAATTTTTTTCCCAAAATTGAAAGGGCTGGGTTTCCCAGCCCACAAACCA
>JABMRZ010000252.1 GCA_013202315.1 Candidatus Tariuqbacter arcticus
AAACAGGAGATTCTTCACTTCGTTCAGAATGACAATATTGTTAAGTAATGACTTTTGCAAGAGACTCAAACGAAACTCAATTATGCGAGGTTTGTCAATTCTTCATTCTAATAAACGAATTAAATAGTTGCGTATTGTTGTTATTCCAGCATTTCCGGAATCTACCTGTTCTCTGGATTCCCGCTTTCGCGGGAGTGACATTAAGTTAGCATTTGAATAGTGTAGAATATGATTTGCGCAAACAATTATTTCGTTCACTATAAATTTAAATTCCTAATTCTTAATTTACTCTGTGTCTCCATGTCTCTGTGGTAAAATCATAACTTGGAGAATATATGGAACTCGGTTTTTCCAGGGCCTGGCTGCCCTATATCTATCTATACGGTGCGGGAGGAGCCTTCTTCATCGCTGGTCTGGCTATCGTGCTGAAATCAAAAGCTTTGAACCTTAAAATTGCCCGGCATCAAAAATGGCTGGGAATTCTTATCTTCGGTCTGCTGTGGTATATGTTTTTGCACTGGTTCGTCACCTACGCCGGAATGAATTTCTAAGGAGGAAGGACTTTGTCCGTTCACACCATCGATTATGTGGTCATCATCGGCTATTTCATAGGGATTCTGCTCTTCGGCAGTTATTTCGGCAGATATGCCAAGACCACTTCTGATTTCTTTTTCGGGGGCAGAAGGTTCGCCTGGTGGCTGATTTGCATCAGCATCGTCGCCACCGGCGTCGGTTCTCACAGCTTCATCAAATATTCCGCCAAGGGCTTCCAGCACGGCTTTTCGTCTTCGATGACCTATATGAACGATTGGTTCTTCATGCCCTTTTTTATGTTCGGCTGGCTGGCGATAATCTATTTCACCAGGGTGCGCTCCATCCCCGAATATTTCGAGCACCGCTTCAACCGCGCCGCCCGCATCCTCGCCACCGTGATGATGCTGATGTATATGGTAGGCTATGTGGCGATTGGCTTCCTGACCCTGGGCGTGGCGCTGTATAATATTTTGGGGCTGCCGCTGTATCCCACCATCATCTTCATCGCCGTCATCTCCGCCATCTATATGCACTACGGCGGGCAGACCTCGGTCATCTTCACCGATTTGCTGCAAGGATTGATACTGTTGTTTGCGGGACTACTGTTGTTTTACCTGGGTGTGAGCTACCTCGGCGGTTTCGATGTATTCTGGAATCTGCTTCCTCAAACGGCGAAACTCCCCCTCGCCGATTTCAACCAACCCGCCGACTTCAATTTCGTGGGTATATTCTGGCAGGACGGGGTCGCTGGCAGCGTCGGCTTCCTTTTCCTCAGTCAAGGGTTGATAATGCGCTTCCTCGCCTGCCGCTCAGTCAATGAAGGGCGTAAAGCGGCGGCTTTCAATGTGCTGGTGTTCCTGCCGATTTCAGCCGTCGCCGTCTCCAACGCCGGCTGGATTGGCAAAGCGATTTCGCTCGCCCACCCGGATATCATCCCCCCCGATTTCGCGCCCAACGACATCCTCGTCAAGGTGACTTTTTTAGTGGCTAAGCCGGGGGTAGCGGGATTTATCATCGCGGCGCTTTCGGCGGCTTTAATGTCCACCATCGACACTCACATAAACGCCGCCGCCGCCGTCTTCATCAACGATATTTACCGCCCTTTAAAGAAAAGACCGATTTCCGATAAGGAAGACCTGCGCTGGGCGCGGTATGTTTCCGTAGGGGCAACAGTGGTGGCGGTCGGATTAGTGCCTATCTTCAATTCCTTCAAGACCATCTATGAAGCGCATGGCTGGTTCCACTCCACCTTGATGCCGCCCTTGGTGGTGGCGGTCTTTCTGGGAATATTTTGGAGGAGGTTCACCCCGATGGCGGTGGTGGCTACCTTTATCGGGGGAGGGATAATGATTACCCTGGGGCAAATCTTCCCTGAATTGGTAAAGCCCTTCGCGCACGGCATCCCCGCAGACCCCGGCAAACCGTATATCTATATCGGCGCTCTCTTTAATATCGTATGTTGCCTGGCGATAGGAATCATCGTAACTCTATTCACCAAACCCAAATCCAAGGATAAGATTGAAGGACTGACCGTTTGGACCATCCAATCCGCCCGCCGTAAATTCAAAGGCGGCGAACCCAATGATAAACCTGGTAAAAAGCCGATTGTATATTGGAAAACCGCCGATTTACTCGATGACATCGTCCGACTATCGCGCACAGACCTGGCGAAAATGAACGCCGAACCGGGCGACTTGGTCTATATTTGCGACAAACGATGGTGGCTTGGCGGGCTGAAATCTGTTCACGCCCGCATCGGCGAACCCCACAGTAATGAGGGTGTTGTTTTAATGCCTGAAAGACTAATAAAAAGCGGACTGTTCGTCAAGGGACGGCGATTATACGCCGAAAAGGAAATGTGATTGACACCTTCTCACAGTCCGCAATTATAAATTTTAAATTATAAATTTTACATTCTACATTTTAATGCTTCTTTTCTACGCATCCGGTCACGGCTTAGGACATATATCCCGCGAAAGCGGGGTAATGAAAGCGCTTAAAAAGCTTCGACCCGAATTAAAACTCGGCGTCAGGACTCCCGCGGCTGAATGGTTCGTAAAGGAATCGATTCCGCCGGGAACGCTTTATCAACCGGCGCAGCTCGATGTCGGCGTCCTTCAAATTGACAGCCTGCAGATGGAAATCCTGGGAACCCTGGAGAAATACGCCGGCCTAATCTCTCGCAAAGCCGACATCATCGCTGCCGAAGCAGAATGGTGCCTTCGTCATTCGGTCGAACTGATAATATCCGATATCCCTCCCTTCGCCTTCGATATAGCCCAAAAGGTTGGCGTTCCCTCAATCTGCATCGCCAATTTCTCCTGGGACTGGATTTACCGCCCTTATGTCGAAATGTTCCCCGATTATGAATATGTCATCGAAGATATAGCCGAATCTCACAGTAAATGCGGCCTATGCCTGCAAACTCCCTTCAGCGGGGACCTTTCCAGCTTTCCCCGGCGGCGGGCTATACCGCTTATCGGACGAAGCTCCCACCTCTCCAAAGAAGAAGCCCGCGCCAGAGCAGGATTTCCCCCCGATATGAAGGTGATTCTCTTTTCATTCGGAGGTTTCGGGTTGAAAAATGCGGAGGAATTGAAAGTCGACCTGGAAGATGACACCCTGATTGTGGTAACTCAACCCGACGCTCAAGCCGAAGGCTGGCTGAGGTTCACCAAGAACGAAATGAAAGCCAAGGACTTGTCCTATCCCGATTTGATCAGAGCCGCCGATGTGGTCATCACCAAACCCGGATATGGAATTGTCTCCGAATGCATCGCCAATGAAACCAGGATGTTGTATGTGGAAAGGGAGCTCTTTCCCGAATATGAGATTTTCGCCGCCGAAATGGGAAAATACCTGCCTGCTCAACACCTCCCCTCCGAAGATTTCTTCACCGGCAGGTGGAAACGGTATATGGATATGCTTTGGAATAAACCGGAACCGGCTGAAAAGATGCCGGTCGACGGCGCGGAAGAAGCGGCGGGAATCATTCTCGGAATGTTATAGATGCGGGCTATACTCCTGCAAACGGAAGGTCATCTTTCATCCGCTTAATTCGCTTTGTCTGCTGTGAAATTCTTATCATTTTTCAGATAATTATAATGCTACGATGGTGCTTGAAAATCCGAAAATATTCGCCTATACTTGACTCCTTCCCCTTTTTTCTTTACATTTATAATAAACGAATTTAATAGTTTCGTATAGATGTCATTCCAGTTTGACTGGAATCTATTTTTCTGGATTCCCGCTATAAGCATGCGGGAATGACATTTGGTTAGTGTTCGGATATTGTGAATAGTGA
>JABMRZ010000253.1 GCA_013202315.1 Candidatus Tariuqbacter arcticus
AATATGGAGACCCTTCACTGCGTTCAGGGTGACACTTTTTCGTGTCTTCTGTAAGAGCCTCATTCAATTTACTTTAGATTGCCCATCAACCAAACATACATCACCGCCTTCCTTCAACTGGAAAACAAGTATCTTTCCCAGACAGTGGTTGATAAACCACGTGTCGGATATCTGTGCCTGCGGACGCCGGTGGAATTGATAGAAGCGCTTTCCGCTGTTCCATTAAGGCTGGCGCCGCAATCCGGTTTCGATATCTATGAATACGGCGGCATCCGTCCTGACGGATGTTCCTTCTGCCGAATGCTGCCCTCCTTCCTAAAAACTCCCCGTTATTCCGGATTATCTGCAATTATCGGGGGAGCGTGCTGCGACCAGATGCGCCGGGTGATGGACACCTTAAAACGGAATATGAACCTGCCGGTCATACTGTTCGGCGCGCCGCGAACCTGGAATACCGGGCGAGAATATTTTCGGACGGAAATGGAGAAGGCTTTCGGGAAGCTGGCTGGTATCACCGGGAAGAAATTGACGGATGATATAATTCTGAAGCGCATTAAAGCTCGTAATCAGCTGAAGGCGAAAATCACCCGGCTCCGTCAAGATGGCACACTACATACTTCTTTACTGCACAAAATCGCCAATACCCCCTGCCCGGCGGAGATGGTTTCGGAATTTCTTGATAAACTGGAAAGTTGCTCATTCAACATTGATAAAGCGCGGCTGATGCTTGCCGGCAGCATTCCCGGAAGTTGGGAACTCAGTGAAATCGAAAACGCCGGTGCGGAAGCCGCCGCCGATGCGACCTGCCTTGGCGACCGAGCCTTTCACCATCTTGTCGACGAAACCGGAAATCCATTGGACGCGCTTTATCAGGCATATATCGAAGAAAATCTCTGCCCGCACCGCCGCCCGATGACACCACTCATCGATTACATCAAGCGATTAGCAGATGAACGGAAAGTTGAAGGCGTGGTTTACCTGACACTGAAATACTGCCATCCCTGGGGACTGTCCGCCAAGCGAATGAAGTGGGAATTGAATTTGCCGTTTTTGCATCTGGATGACGATTTCACTTCCCCTGCTATCAACGCTTTCAGAACGAGAGTGGGGGCGTTCGTCGAAATGCTCAAGTCAAAATCACGGCGCAGAGTATCATGACAGAGCCCCGCCAGATAGATTTCCGGGAATGGCACCGGTTTTTCAAGAAGATTCCCGAAGAAACGGTGGAGGAAACCAGATATTACCGCCACCTTCCCAATGCTGAATGGTCGCAGTATCTGTTCCCGCCGTCAACCCATATGGTCTACGGAAATCGGCTGCTGAGAAAGCTTCTTTTTGACAATTCACCCGCGGCGCTCAGGCTATGGGGATTTGTACTAAGCGAAGGTGAACGCATCTATCGCGCCCGTCAGGCGGGGATGAAGGTGGTGGCGGTCATGGGCGACCTGGGAGCGGTTACCCCGCTGGTCTATTCATTCCCCGATACCATCGCTTTCTACCCGGATTGCCTGTGGTGGACGCCGTTTTTAATGGAAAGCCGAGTGTTGTTCGACGAAGCGGCTGAATATGGATTGGGAGACGATTGCTGCTTCGTCAGGGCGGCTTTGGGAGCCTTTTCCAAGAAAGCGTATTTCCCTCGACCGGATTTGTCCATTGCCACTGTCGGAGCAACCTGCGACGATATGGCGGCGGTAATCAGCGAAGCGGAACTCATAGGCAATGAAATCCATTATTTCGAACTTCCACACCGGAATGACATTGAATCCGACTTTGACGATTTGAAAAATTTTCTGGCGGAGCAATATCGTGAACTCAGCGCCCGCCTCGAAGATATTACCGGCAGCGGTTTTTCCCGCGAACATTTCCGTCAGACCGTGAAAAAGGTCAATCGACTACGCTGGCTGATTGCCGAATGCAAGCGGTTATGCGGCGACGGCGAAAAAAATCCCATGGGCGCAGTGGAAATGATGGACATCGAATTCTCCGCCCTGTCATATTACGGCGACCTGAAAGAATGCCTTGCCGTTCTGGAGGGTTCACATACCGAAATTGCGCTGCGGAGGGCGAGGGGCAAGGGCTATTCCGGCCAGGATATACGGCTGTTATGGTTGACACCCCCTGCCGATCCCTTATTGCTGAACTATGCTGAAGAACTCGGCGGGCGGATAGTGGGCACCGAATACATCATCAACCAAACCACCCCATTGTTCAACGAAGAAGGCGACCCCTTTGAAATCCTGGCGGAAAACCAGCTCCAGGCTTCCCTGATGGGTTCCAGCGATTTCCGGGTGAAACTCATCCTCAATGAACTGGAAAAAAGCCGTGCCGAGGGGGCGATAATTTCCGGCGTATTCGGTTCGAGCCACTGTCCCTATGAAACCGTACCAATCGTGAACGCGCTGAGGAATGCGGGGATTCCGACGCTGGCTTTCGATGTGGTGGCGCCCGGTAAAAAGAGGATGCAGTCCCAGGTTTTCAACCGGATGGAAGCATTCATTGAATCACTGCGAGCCCGGAGGAAGCGTCATGCGGGGTGAGATGAACCCACGGGAAAGATGGAGCCTGTTGCTCATCGATGAATTCCCTGACCGACCGCCGGTATTCCCGCTGGTAACATCACATGCGGCAAATGTTTTCGGTTGCGACCTGATACAATATTGTACCGACGGAAAAATCCTTGCGGAAGCGCAGCTTGCCGCTCAGCGTTACTACGGCCATGATGGGCTCTCAGTGTTTACGGATGTAGGAATAATCGCTGAAGCTTTTGGAAGCAGCTATCATTTGCGGGAATTCGATGTGCCCATCTTGGATCAGCCGGTTCTATCCGACCTTTCCAACATCGACAGCCTGCAAATCCCCGATCCCGGTTCTAACGGGAGGCTGCCGGTTTACTTGGAAGCCATCGACCTGCTGTTCCGGAGAGCGGGCGATGTGTTGCCCGTATTCGCATATATCCCCTGCCCGTTCACCACGGCGGCGGGATTGCGGGGAGTGGAAAATTTCCTGATTGACACGATGATGAATCCGGAAGCGGCGCACCTTATGCTGGACATTTCCTGCCGGGCGGCGGAAAGATTTTGCGATGAATGCATTCTGGCGGGGGCGCTGCCGATATTAGTAGACCCGTTGGCTTCGGGGAGCGTGATTTCCCGGCGATCTTTCAAGGAATTCGCCGCACCCTATCAACGAAACCTAATACGCTGCCTGCACCGCTACGATCTGGACATTATGCTGCATATTTGCGGCGACACCAGCAACATGCTGGACCTTATTCCCGGTACCGGTGCGGACCTGTTCAGCTTCGACCAGGTGGATATCAACGCTGTCCTGGATGAAATAGGCGACCGCGTGAGGCTGGTTGGTAATTTACCTCCTAACAACCTTTTAGCTTCAAGTAGTATGTCGATCGAAGAAAATACGGACATTATACTCAGTAAAGGGCTAAAAAACCCAAAAGGATATGTGCTTTCCACCGGTTGTGAAGTGCCGATTAAATGCGAACATCGAAAACTGCAGGCTATGATAAATCTTGGAAAAACAGCTCGCTATGAAAATGGATGGTAGAATCACCGGGGGAATAGATATCGGCTCTCGCACCACCAAGGCTTTAATATGGGACGGCGACAGGGTTCTAAGCCGCTCACCACTGTTCTCGACAGGCTGGGCACCTGAGGAAAGCGCCTTGCGAGCTTTCGAACGAGCATTGAAAGACGCAGGATGTAAGATAGTTTCCAAGGTGGTTGCCACCGGCTATGGGCGTATCAGCGTTTCCTTTGCCGATGAATCGGTTACGGAAATCACTGCCCACGCCCGGGGGATCAGCAGGCTTCTGCCGGAAATTAGAACCTTGATTGATATTGGCGGGCAGGATTCGAAAGTGATGCTGCTGGAAGAGGGCGGCTTGGTGATTGACTTTGCAATGAACGACCGCTGCGCCGCTGGCAGCGGCAAGTTCTTGGAATTTCTTGCATTGACTATGAATTTGAGCGTGGAGGAATTTGCGGAACTGGCTTACACTTCTCAGAATCCGGTGCAAATTTCTTCAATGTGCACCGTATTCGCAGAATCGGAATTGCTGTCAATGTTGGCTGAAGGGGCTTCGCTGGAAGATGTGGCGGCGGGAGTGCACCGTTCCATCGCTTTGCGTGTGGCTCAAATGGCAAGGACACTTCATCCTAACCCGCCTGCGGCTTTTTCAGGCGGCGTTGCGCTGAACCGATGTATAGTAAAGGAGCTCGCCCGCGCCTTGGGGATCGAAGTAAAAGTGCCGGAAATACCGGAATATGTTGGCGCCCTGGGCGCGGCGATTATCGCACGAGAAGGATTGTAACCGGAAACATCAAATAAGTGATTCTTTAATAATATGTGAAAATTTTATTCTCGGGAACAATCATCGTTTAAAGCGGTATAATTGTTAAAAATTAAACAAACGGAGAAAAAATGAAAAAAAATTTCATTCTATTAGCCACAATGATTGCGGTCTTTATACTGCATACCGTCAGTTTCGCTGTAGATGGGAATGTCTGGCTGGTTGACAAAAATGGAAAGAAACATTTCACCTGTCCGGTGAGGGGCAACGATGCCGTTGTGGATGAAGACACAAAGTATTCAGACTACAAGGGCGACAGATACTATTTCTGCAGTCCCGGCTGTAAACCCGCATTCGAAGCCGACCCGGTGAAGTATATCGAAGAGATGAGAATACCGGGCAATGTGGTGAAGGTTAAAGGTAAGAAGCAGTATTTCAATTGTCCAATAACCTCCGAAATTGGTAAGTTAAAAAAAGATACACCTTTTAGCGATTATAACGGCAAAAGGTATTATTTATGCTGCCCTGACTGCAAGCCGAAATTCGACGCCAATCCTCAGGAATATATCGACTCGCTCGGGAAAAAGACCGGAAAACAATGCGATAAAAGCTCCGATTGCTGTACTCTAGGCTGTACTTCCTGCGGGAAGTAGAAGGGAACTATCATGCGGTGGTTTCTTTCGCTAACCACCGCATCCTGAAGAATGAAAATCCCCGGTTCGCAGACCTACGCAGTGATTATTTTCAGGGAAAACTAAACGAATATTGCCGTCAATCTCGACGCATTCATCTTGCACCCACAAACAAAAGCCCCCTTTGATAGGGGCTTTTTTTTACTTAAGAGCGGAGATATGGTAAGAAGGTTGATATTTTCCGAGGATATTGCTTTGTTAAGAAGTCAGTTCCCTCACCAACCTCAGCAATTCCTCTTTATCTATCGGCTTGGATAAGTATCCCTCCGGCGGAGGGACCTGTCTTCGGGTGGAGATGAATTTCCGAAAATCGTCCGAAATGCCGGTAATTACTATAACCGGTATGTCCTTCCACTGGTCACTGTCTTTCATCTCACGGTACAATTTGACACCGGATTTTTCCGGCATGGATATATCCAGAGTGACTAAATCGGGGAAAGACTCCTGAAGCTTCAACAATCCTTCTTCGCCGTCGACAGCGGTAACAATCTCGTAGCCGTTGTCTTCCAATAGACTGGCAAAATAAGTTAATGTATCAGGTTCGTCGTCGATTATCAGAACCGTTTTCTTCGCATCGGCCATAATTGACCTCCATTTGAGATGTTGAACATACTTCTGTAATGATTCATTTTTCCGTTGGTATTTCGGCCGGTTGCTTTCGGGGTAATCTTACAATAAAGCGGGTTCCTTCACCCATTTCCGATTCAATCTTTATGCTGCCTCCATGCGATTGGGCGATTTTATTGGAGATGAACAATCCCAATCCAGTTCCTTCCCCTCCTTTGGATGAGAAAAACAGGCTGAAGGCTTTTTCACGCGTTTCCCGGTCCATACCGATACCGTTATCCTCGATTTCAAACAGTATGCTTCCATTATGGCTTTTTAGGCACAATTTAACCTGGTGGTCACTCTTCTTTTTATCCAGTCTGCAGGCATCCAGAGAATTCTCGACCAGATTGACGAGAAGTGTGCGAATTGCCTTGTGGTCACCTTCGAAATCACCTGCGCCTTCGTCAATATCCTTCAATAATTTGATTCCCTGTCCGATGGCTTTGGCTTCGACTATCTCATAAACCTCGTTTAACATATTTGTGGCTGATAATTTCTCCCAGTCGGGTTCTCTATCTTTGGCATAGTAAAGGATATCAAGAACCATGCTTCGGATTCGGTTGACATTCCGCAGGACTATTTCCCAGCCTTTTGTCAAACGGGGTCGATTCTCTTTTTCAAGACCGGAATTGACCAGGTAAACACCGCCGTCCAAGCCATTCAGCAGTCCCTTGAGGCCGTGTGATATTGAACTGATGAGCATACCAATCGATGTAAGCTGGGATTGCAGCTGCCGAATTTGGGTGATATTGGCGCTCATTTCCATCACGCATTTAATCTGGTCGTTCGCATCTTTTATCGGCGCGGTATGCACTAACACATTTATCTGTTTACCCTCGCGGGAAGTAACAACTTCCTCATGGGAATATAACTTACCATCAGCAAATGTATCCTGAACTTTGCAGGGGTAGCATTCTTCACTGCGGCGTTTATAGACTTCATAACACTTTCTGCCGTAGGGAACTCCGAAATCTTCTCTGAACATGCGGTTGGCATCGACAATATTAAAATCCTCATCCTGGATGGATATATAACAAGGGACCTCCTCAAAGAGCAATCGGTATCTCTCCTGGCTCTCCCGCAACTGCTTCTGGAGCATTTTGATTTCAGTAATATCGGTCGACATTTCCAATACTGCGACTATCTCCCCGGCATCGTTTCTGATAGGCTTGGTATATACTATCACTGAAACCTGGGTTCCGTCGAGGCAGGTTACAACTTCTTCGCTGCTGTATCGCCGGCCATCCCTGAAAGTCCGCTCGACCGGACAGACTTCGCACTTTTCCGGACGGTGTTTATATATTTGATAGCAATAACATTCCTCAAAGTTACCGAAATCTTCCCGGAAACGGTGGTTGGCGGTGATTATTTTAAAGTTCCTGTCCTGAACCGTTAAATAACCGGGCACTGCATCAAAATATTGTTGGTAGGGAAGTTCCATTATCGGTAAATTTCTCCATACTATCTTATAGCGGCAGATGTAACCAAACCTAACCCGGACGAGCCGGCACAAATTCGAAAATCGAAAGCCG